>JAJYPZ010000033.1 GCA_021794855.1 Pseudomonadota bacterium
ATCTATGCAATCGCCGTGCCCTTGTTTGAGGCGCTCGTCACGACTTTTCAAATCGCCGCGGGCCGGCGTGCGGCCGGTAAGCCCTTCTCCGCGTCGCACATCATATGCTACGGCAAGCGTACTCGCATCGTACATGACGCTCTGGAAACGACCGTAAGGGCACACATACGCGCAAATCTGTTCCCGCATGAATCCTGCCGCCACATACGTGGAAACAGTCAGCCCCAGGACTGTTATATACGCAGCAGAAGCAGCGTTACCGAGAAAAAAACGGTGGAGCAGGTCAGGCGCATAACCGAAATACAATACGAAGGTCATGCCGGTCCAGAAAGAAAACGCCAGCCATAGCGCATGCGTCAGCCCGATTTTTGTAATTTTTTCCAGATGCCAAGGCTGTTTCTGCAACCGCAGCCGGGCGGTTCGTTCGCCCTGCACGACGCGTTCTATCCAGATGAACAGATCGGTCCAAATCGTCTGAAAACAGAAATATCCGCAAAAGGCACGACCGATGAGCGTCGTGGCGAAAAACAGGAACGTAGCGGCGATAAAAAGCAGTAATGCGAGCCAGAATACATTTTGCGGGTAAATGACCACATCGAAAATATCGAATCTCCGATCGATCAGATCGAACATTATCGCCTGCGAAATCTGTCCGTTCCGGGTCCAGGGAAGCCAGGGCAAGCCGAAATAGACTGCGTAGGCCAATAATAGAATCGAGGTTTTGAAATTTCGAAACTTCCCTTTTACCGACCTGGGTACTATTATTTCCCTTTTTTCATAAAACTGGATAGGCTGAACCGTATTAGAATCCAAATTTCGTCTCCATAAAACAAAACCCCCGCACATAGCGGGGGCTTAGAGCATAGTCAGGAAGTATATTCTACTTAACTTGCACTATGCTTACTGACCACCGCCCAAGTCATGTTCATAAACGGCTAACAGTTTGATCTGGTCAGGTGACAGACGGTCTTTCCAGGCCGGCATAACACCTTTGTCCAAACCGTGCGTAATAACGTTTTTGATCACATTTTCCTTATCGGCAACGGTATGAGCGGCAGGAACGTTAGCCCACAGCCAGATGTTATCGGTTAGATTCTTGGATCCGATTACAGTTCTGCCTTTGGCGTCAGCACCGTGACAATAATAGCAGGCCGCTGTTTCGGAGTGGAATAAAGCATTTCCTGCCTGTGCGCTGGCGGGATTTACCGGTACCCTGGAAAAACTCAGGATGTAATCCGCCAATTCGGTCATCTGCGTATCATTCAGCACCGTTTTAAACGGAGGCATGTATCCATGTCGACCATTCGTTATCGTTTGCTGAATTTGAGCAAAATGACCACCGTACAGCCAGTCGTCATCCGTCAGGTTCGGAGCCAGACCCATTTTTCCACCGCCGCCCTGCTGGTGACATGGGGCGCAGTTGTCGGAAAACAAGGCCTTGCCTGCAGAAATAACGAAACTGTTCAGATCCGGATCCTTTGCGATCTGTTCAAATGGCGTATTGGCAATTTTGGTGTAATAAGGTTTTTGAGCAGCCACCGCTTCATTGGTCGTCTTCATAAACAGCGCACGCGTATTCCAGTGCGTCGTTTTGGTGACTCCCTTATCGTTGACATACGTAATGGTGTCAAAGCCTTTGGTATAACTGCCGCCTATCGGCCACGCCGGATATAACAGCCAGTATCCGACGGCTGCAGCCACGCTGATATAAAAAGCAATCAACCACCAGTCGGGTACAGGATTGTTATATTCCTGCAAATCCCCATCCCAGACGTGACCTGTCGTTTGAGGCGCTTGCCCTGTTTTTTTGTCTTGACTCATTTTATTCTATCTTCCTTGGTATCGGATTCTTCATCAAGGAATGGCATGTCTTTATAGCTTTCCAGACGTGATCCGCGCCGTTTGTTACCGAACACGTAAACCAGAATCAGCACAAATGTCACAAACAGAATCAGCAGTGCCAGCGGTTTTGCATGTTCAAACGTTACGAACCAATTAAGCCATCCCATCACTCGTAACCTAATTAGCGATATTTAACAAACGCATCATCATCGTATTTACGGAAGTCGACCATAGTACCCAATACTTGCAAGTAAGCTACGAGAGCATCCATTTCCGAAATATTACTGCGGTCACCGTCATAGTTTTCTTCTTGAGCCTGTTTGATCAGGTTTTGACGCGCATCGGCAATATTAAGCATTTTTGCCGTTGCCTCGCCGAATTTTTTCACGTTGGCATCGTATTCTTTCTTGTTCAGGGAATACGGCACGCCAACCTTACGCAACGCCATCATCCGCTCGGCGATATCCGAAGTATTCAGTGGCGTGGTCAGTAGCCAAGGGAAATTAGGCATAACCGATTGTGGCACCACTGAACGAGGGCTGACGAGATGTTCGACATGCCATTCGTTTGAATATTTTTTACCGACCCGCGCCAGATCCGGACCCGTCCGTTTTGATCCCCACTGAAACGGATGATCATACTGAGATTCTGCCGCCAGTGAATAATGCCCGTACCGCAAGGCTTCGTCCCGGAATGGACGTATCATTTGTGAATGGCATAAATAGCACCCTTCACGCTGATATATATCCCGACCCCGAAGTTCCAGCGGCGTATAAGGTCGAACACCGTCCACTTTTTCGATTGTCCCTTTTATAAAAAACAGGGGGGCGATCTCTACCATTCCACCTACGCTGATTGCCAGCATAGTCAGAACCAATAAGAGTCCGATATTGGTTTCTATCCATTCGTGTTTGAAATTAAACATTCTTATGCCCCACAATTACGCGCTAGCCGCAGTCATTTTAGTCGGCGAAGTCGCACGTAAACGCGCGGCTTCACGATCGCCTTGACGAATAGTCATAAATACATTTATCGCCATCATCACCATACCCGTCAAGAAGAATGCCCCGCCAACCGCACGCATGACGTACAGAGGATGGATAGCCGCGACCGAATCGACGAAGGAATATTGCAAATTACCGTACTGGTCAAAGGCACGCCACATCAAACCTGCAGTAATACCTGAAATCCACATGGCTGTGATATAGAGCAATACGCCGATCGTTGCAAGCCAGAAATGCGTACCGATCATTTTTTCACTCCACATTTTAGTATTCCACAATCGAGGAATCATATGGTAGAGCGAGCCGAAACTGATCATTGCCACCCAGCCCAGAGCGCCAGAATGCACGTGTCCTACCGTCCAGTCAGTGTAATGCGACAAGGCATTTACGTCTTTCAGCGCCATCAACGGACCTTCGAACGTCGCCATGCCGTAGAACGACAGTGCCACGATCAAAAAGCGCATGACAGGATCGGTACGCAATTTATCCCAGGCGCCGGACAGCGTCATGATACCGTTGATCATTCCGCCCCATGATGGCAGCAGCAGCATGATAGAGAACGTGGCAGCCAGAGTGGAAGTCCAGTCAGGCAATGCGGTCCAGTGCAGATGGTGCGCGCCTACCCACATATACAGGAATACCAGAGCCCAGAAGTGGATAATGGACAGACGGTACGAGAAAATCGGACGACCGGCCTGCTTGGGCACGAAATAGTACATCATCCCCAGAAAAGCGGCGGTCAGGAAGAATCCCACAGCGTTATGACCATACCACCATTGCGTCATGGCGTCCTGAGTACCCGCAAACAGGCTGTAGGATTTCATCGAGAACATGCTGATGGGCACGGCCAGATTATTAAAGGTATGCAATAGGGCGGTAGCGAGTATGAACGCCAGGAAAAACCAGTTGGCAACATATATGTGTGGCTGCTTGCGCTTCATGATCGTACCGACATAAACGGCCAGATAAGAAAGCCATACAACCTCTATAAGAATATCGATGGGCCATTCCATTTCGGCGTATTCGCGACTCTGCGTATAACCCAGCATATAACTGATATCAGCCAGAAATATCGCCGCCTGCCAACCCCAGAAAGTAAAGCTTGCCAGACCGTCGCCGAAGAGACGCGCCTGACAGGTGCGCTGCACTATATAATAGGAAGTAGCAAATAATGCGCTACCACCGAATCCAAAAATGACACTGCTGGTATGCGCCGGTCTGAATCTGCCGAAAGTGATATATGGAATGTCCATATTCAAAAACGGCCATGCAAGCTCCGAAGCTATATATAAACCGATGCTCATCCCGATCAAACCCCATACTACAGCCATGATCGAGAATTTTTTAACTATTTCAAAATTGTATTGCTCAGTACTACCGATAACTTCCGTAGCCATTTTGTGAGCCTCCTACGCCGCTAAAGTCCAAAAAAGATATATTCTGCGGGCATTTTACTCGCGGCGATAGGCTCCATGCAAGCCCATTAACCAGTAATTATGTATTAACTTTATTAAAAAGCCAACGCCCCCTAATTTCAGGATAATAATAT
Organism: Pseudomonadota bacterium; assembly: GCA_021794855.1. Next base: position 4,396 of record JAJYPZ010000033.1, read on the forward strand.
CCCTTTATTCCACTCCTTTCAAGCGTCCTCATTTTTGTGATACGTTCGCTTGAGGAACCGCTTATCTACAGACATATCGTCCCTCCCGCGATTCAATCCGTTCGGAAATTCTGAACGCTTTACTAACCGCTTATTACATCCCCGAATCAAGCTTCGGCCATCATTCCCAACGGCATGTCCGCCAGACGATAACGACCGCTTTGTACGGCCAGGGCGAGATCGGCCAGACTCATTTCATTGAGCATAGCTATCACTTTTTCCTTGATAGGCAACCAGCGAACATGAACCGGACAAGCAGTTTCGTCGCTGCAGCGCTTTAATCCCAGCAAACAGCTCTGCGTAAAATCGGGGCCTTCCGTTAACTGCAGCAACTGCATCAACGAAACCGATGCCGCGTCCTGACGCAGACAAAATCCTCCCAGTCGCCCGCGAAAAGAAGAAAGCAGGCCGCCCTTGCTCAAGCTTTGCAATATCTTGGCCAGATAAGGCGCAGGCACATTCAGACGTTCCGCAATATCTTTATTGAGCACAGGCGTTTCCGGCGGTTGCGTCGCCATGTATATCATCGCCTGTACTGCGTATTGACTCGTTCGTGAAAGTATCACGTGATCACCTTAAAAAAATTATTTGATACCACACCGGCAAAAATCGCTGCACCGAACCAATTATTATGCAAAAACGCCCGAAAACATTTGTCGGGGTCGCGCTCCCGTATGAGCGTATAGTGATAAAATGCTATCCCTGCCGCACAGAATAAAGCGATATAAAACCATATTCCATAATGCGCCTGCCATCCAATCAACGCAAGCAGCGCCAAAGCAATCCCGTAACACGACATCACTGCAAGCACATCGTAACGACCGAAAGTTATCGCTGATGTTTTAATCCCGATTTTAAGATCGTCAACTCGATCCACAATAGCATATTCCGTATCATAAGCTATTACCCAGAAAATGTTTGCTAAAAATAATAACCATGCCTGGCCTGGGACGCTGCCGAGTTCGGCGGCGTACGCCATGGGAATGCCGAAACCGAATGCAATGCCGAGATATGCTTGCGGCAACGCAAAAAAACGTTTGGTATAAGGGTAGCTCGCGGCCAGAAACAAAGCAGGAACCGACAGCCATCTGACCAGACTGTTGAGCGGCAGTATCAACAGAAAAGCCAGAAAAACGAGCAAAGCCGCCAGACTCAATGCTTCTTTGGTGGAAACGCGACCCTGGGCCATAGGCCGGTTTCGGGTTCTGGCTACGTGCGCGTCGAAATCCTTGTCGGCGTAATCGTTGATAACGCAACCGGCAGAGCGCATCAGTACCGTACCCAGCACAAATATCCACAAAATAAGCCATGATGGACGGCCATCGCCAGCCATCCATAGCCCCCATAATGTTGGCCATAATAATAATAAAATACCTATCGGCCTGTCCAGACGCATCAGCTTTTCGTATAGGCCTATCCGTTCGATGAGCGTCATAGTTCAAATACTTCCGGCAAAAATACCTCGGTCACCAAAATCCGGCGGTGCGCCAACATCAACAACGAACGGCGGGCCCATAAATAATCAGGCGGCGACAATAAATCGCGTACCGCACGTCGGTAAAGAAGATGCCTGACGTCCAGACGCCTAAATTGCAACGGACTGCGCCGCACCAAAGGGTCGGCGAACAATACTGCGCCCAGACTCTTGTTGCCCAATTGCTTCAGCGCTACCCAGCGGCCTGACAAACTCGTCTGCGGCAATACGCTATGGGCAAATACCACCGGATTGGAGCCGCAACACAAATACACATCGCGCAACAAGGCACGCTCTTTAAATGCAAGCCCGATGGTTGCGGCCTCGTCCAGCAGTGTCGGGCCGCTGCGCTGGGTTATCTGGCTAACGTTAAAACCGGCGCATCGCTGCGAAATTCTTTCGGTAAGCGAACCTTGGTCTCTCAGCCAGTGACGGGTTATTGCGGGCACCCCGATTAATTGTTCTTGCCAACCTGAAGACGATCCTGCGCACACAATCAACCCGCTTACTTATTTAAATAGTTATCATGCACTATTTCATTACAAATGTTAACTGTTAGCGGAATTTGAGCTTCATGCTTTAACATATTCCTGCCTGCTTCCGAGCCAGCGCGCCAAATGCGCAGTGGTTTCAGCGGGATATGCTTCCAGCATTACTTGTGCGGCGTCTTGCGCCGCTTCCAGCAGATGCACATCCGTCGCCAGATCGGCAAAACGCAGCATCGGCGCTCCCGATTGCCGAGCCCCCAGGAATTCTCCCGGACCGCGCAATTTCAGATCCTCGCTGGCGATAGCGAATCCGTCCGCAGATTCGAAAATCACTTTCAGACGGGCGCGCGCCAATTCCGACACAGGCTGCTGATACAACAGCACGCAGGTACTTTTGCCGGCACCGCGCCCGACCCGCCCGCGCAACTGATGCAATTGGGCAAGCCCCATGCGCTCGGCATGCTCGATCACCATCAGCGTCGCATTTGGCACGTCTACGCCGACTTCGATCACCGTCGTCGCCACCAGCAAATCGATTTCCGCCGCCGCAAACGCCGCCATCATCGCCGCTTTTTCAGCCGTTTTCATCCGTCCGTGTATCAGACCGACCCGCATTGTCGGCAGCGCCGCCTGCAAAGCGATCTGCGTATCGATCGCCGTCTGCAACTGCAATTTCTCGGATTCCTCGATCAGCGGACAGACCCAGTAAACCTGAGCTCCCGCCTCACATTGGGTACGTATCGTATCCACCAGTTGCTGACGCCGGCTCTCGCTCAATAACTTGGTCGTGACCGGACTGCGCCCCGGCGGCAGTTCATCGATGACGGAAACGTCCAGATCGGCATAATAGCTCATCGCCAGCGTCCGCGGGATCGGCGTGGCGCTCATCATCAACTGGTGCGGCTGCACGCCTTTTTGTCGCAATGCCAGCCGTTGCGCTACGCCGAAACGATGTTGCTCGTCGATGACCGCCAGCCCGAGTCTGGCAAATTCGATGTGCGACTGGAACAAGGCATGCGTGCCGGCTGCCAGCATCGCCGCGCCACTTTGCAATTTTTCCAGCGCGCTGTTTTTGCTTTTTTTCGACAGGCTGCCGGTAAGCCAGACTACGTTTATGCCTAAAGGCTCAAACCAGGAACATAATTTATGGTAATGCTGTTCGGCCAGGATCTCGGTCGGCGCCATAAATGCCACCTGATACCCCGCGTCCATCGCCAGTGCCGCAGCCAGCGCGGCAACGACGGTTTTACCGCTGCCCACATCGCCTTGCAGCAAACGTTGCATCGGATACGACGCATGCATGTCGTGTTTTATTTCCTCCAGTACGCGTTGCTGCGCTGCGGTCAAACTAAACGGCAGTCCGGCCAGCAAGCGTTCCGCCAATGCCGAGACGGCAGGAATTTTCGGCGCGCCCAGCGCTCGCCGAGTCTGCCGCGCCAGACGCAAAGATAGCTGTTGCGCCAGCAATTCGTCGAATTTTATTCTTTGCCAGGCTGGGTGCACCCTGTCACTTAATGCCGCCAACGGGACATCGGGTGGCGGCCGGTGCAAAGTGCGGACGCTGTCGGCAAAACCGGCCAAGCCGCAAGTCTCGCGCAACGCCGGCGGCAAAGTATCGGTCAGATCGCCGTGCGCCAATACCAGCGCTATGTATTTACGCAATAAAGCCTGGGAGACACCGGCGGCTGCCGGATAAATCGGCGTGAGGCTGTCCGGTAACGCCGTTTCTTCACTGACGGCCCGATATCGCGGATGCACCATTTCGTCTCCGAACAATCCGCTACGGACTTCGCCGATGGCGCGGATAGTCTTTCCAATCGCGAATTGCGCCGCCTGACTGCCGTAAAAATGCAAAAACCGCAGGCTCAATTCACCGCCCTGATCCGCTATTTTGGCGACCAGTTGTTTCCGCGGTTTGTATTGTACCGAGCAGTGCGTCACCACCCCTTGCACTTGCTGCACGCACCCCGGCCGTACATCGCGCATCGGCGTCAGGCACGTCTCGTCT
>JAJYPZ010000034.1 GCA_021794855.1 Pseudomonadota bacterium
GCCCATGCTCGCGCGGTATTGATGGTATTTGGCGACAGCCTGTCCGCCGGTTACGGCTTGGCGGCGCATCAAGCGTGGCCCGATCTGCTGCAACAACGCCTGGCAAACGACCGGAATATCGGGTCACACTGGGAAGTCGTCAACGCCAGCGTAAGCGGAGAAACGACGGCCGGCGGCCTGGCAAGATTACCGGCTGCATTAAACGCCTATCATCCTGCGCTCGTTATACTGGAGTTGGGCGCAAATGACGGGCTGCGAGGCTTACCGTTAAGCGCCATGCACGATAATCTGGTTGCAATGATACGGGATATCAAAAAGAGCGGCGCCAAAATATTGCTCGTCGGCATACACTTGCCATCCAATTATGGCATACCCTATACCGAAAGGTTCCGGCAAGTCTATACCGCTATCGCACAGCAAAACGGCCTGGCTCTGTTACCCTCCCTGTTAGCCGGAATTGAAACGAAACCCGAACTTTTTCAGGCAGACGGATTGCATCCCGTTGCTACTGCAGAAAACAAAATAGTCGATACGGTTTGGCCGGTTTTATTTCCTCTGCTGTCTGGCCGCCACGGCACGATGAAATACGGATCGGCGGCGTCGAAATAAAATAAAAAATTAATATAAATACTCTTGAAATCAATGTCGCCAGTCTTATATAGCCATTGCCGATTAACTTTTTCAGGAGAATGAAATGGCTAATATTACCCGCCTCGAACCTTTCCGCATGGATCAGTTTGACGATGCAATCGATCATTTGCTCAAGGGGTTCATGGTTAGACCCTTCAGTCTGGACAGAGAAAGACAGACCCCCCAAATCAAGCTCGACGTGCAGGAAGATAGCAATGCCTATACGATACACGCCGAAATACCCGGCGTTAAAAAAGAAGACATACAGGTAGCGATCGACGGCAACCAGATTTCTCTGGGCGCAGAAATCAAGAACGCCAAAGAGGAAAAAGACGGCGCAGCCGTGCTTCGCTCCGAACGCTATTACGGTAAGGTGTCGCGCACCTTTACTTTAGCCCAGGAAGTCAACGAGGACGAAGCCAGGGCTAAATATACCGATGGCGTACTGGAACTGACGCTGCCGAAAAAAGCAGTCGTCGAAGCAAAACGACTGACCGTCGAATAAGACCGTTCTACAAAAACCCGGTTTTCCGGGTTTTTTATTTATAGCGTGGATCAACAAATGGACATGATCCATGCAATGCAATGAATTTTTTACCATTTTATGACGAAAGAGCGATATAATAAACATAAACTATAAGAGTGTATAACCATGTCATCTATCGACAAGCTTCCTTTTGACAAAAACACTCTGACCGCACAGTTCGAAACAGATACGTCAAACTCCTTCTCGGATACCAGCCAAACGCTCGGCGGCGGTTTCGTTACCGATACCCATTATCGTATCCTCAGCGTACATGGCGCTTTCGAACAGATCACCGGCTATACCGCTGCAGAAATTATCGGGAAAAATCCCGCGTTCCTCAAATCAGACCGGCAGGAACCGGTATTTTATCAGTCCATGTGGGCGACTATCCGGCAGGAAAAATACTGGGAAGGCGAAATTTACAATCGTCGTAAAGACGGCACGATTTACCTTGAATGGGGCCAAATTTCCGCCGTAGCGAATGAAGCAGGCACCATCGTTTATTACGTCGTGCATTTTTCCGATATCTCCGGCGACAAAAAACAGAAAGCCGATCTGCAATATCTGGCTTTATACGATCATCTTACCGGGCTGCCCAATCGGCGTTTGCTCGAAAGCCGCATCGAACTGGCGATGGCGCGTGCTCAACGGCATAACAAACTGTTTGCCGTATGTATGATAGATCTCGATAATTTCAAACCTGTCAACGATACCTACGGACACGACGCAGGCGACGAAGTACTGGTTACTATCGGCAAGAGGTTAACCGAGTCATTGCGTAAAACCGATATAGCCGCGAGACTCGGAGGCGACGAATTCGTTTTACTGATCGAAGACCTGTCCTCTCTGGACGATCTTGCGAGCATATTTTCCAAACTTGAAAATAATATCAATACCCCTGTCCATCTCGACAATGGATCAGACATCCTGATTGAAGCCAGCATGGGGGTTTGCATTTATCCGTTCGGCCCTGACGATACCGGCAACCAGTTGTTGCGGTATGCCGATCAGGCCTTATACGAAAGCAAAGCGCACAAAATCGACAGAAAAGATTTCTGTACGTTTTTTAGCGGGCAAAAACATGCATTGCGTACCAGGGCACAGCGATTGCTGGCCGAAAATGCTCTCGAGGTCTGGTATCAGCCCATTCTGAACAACCAGACCGGCAAGATAAGCGGCGTTGAGGCATTAGCTCGATTACGCGATGACAGCGGTGCAATTCTTTATCCGGCCCAGTTTCTGTCGGAGCTGACGGTCAATGACACAACGGAATTAAGCCGAAAAGTATTGCAACAAGCTTTGACAGACCTGGACAGACTCGACCAACTGGGCTTTTCACTCTGGGTTTCTTTCAATGTCGCCGCGGAATCGTTCAGCGGCGAATGCGTATCGTGCCTGCAGAGCATTATCAGTTCGAACAATATCAACCCTTCGCGAATCACACTGGAAATTCTGGAAACCAGCGATTTTCTGGAACGGAATACCGCCTTATCGATTCTGCACGACATCAAATCACTGGGGATTCGGCTCGCGCTCGATGATGTAGGCAGCGCCTATGCTTCTTTGTTGCGGCTCAAGGAATTGCCCATAGACGAAATCAAACTGGACCAGGGGTTCATCCGCACCCTGGAAGATCGGCCTCAGGATGTGCATTTTGTGCGTATCATTCAGGATCTGGCGATGGAATTGCAATTGGACCTGATCGTCGAAGGCGTAGAAACCGCAAATATCCTCGATGCCATGATAACGACCAAAGTCCCGTATCTTCAAGGTTACGCCATCTCGCGTCCGCTGCCCCTGCTCAAATTGCAGCAGTTTCTGGCGGAATTCGTATTCGCAGCCGTGGCACGCCCTATCAGCCTGTTTGGCTTATATACCGCACAGATCGCTTCGTATACCGCAACCAAACGCATGCTTGCGATCAATTCCACCCCGCTCGATCATAATGCTCTGGCTGACGGACGCCGTTGCCGCGGGCATGCATCATTAGAGAGGCTGGGTTATGCCGATGGCAGCCAGCTGGTCCGGCTGCACGATGCCTATCATCAAGCACTGGGACAAGTCGCCAGGGATGGCGGAATCCCTTCAGCCTGGAAAGAGATGGAAGCGGCGCAAACGACATTTGTTCAAGCTATTTTAAATACGCGTCTGCAAGAAAAAAACGCGCCGGAACAAAATCTTTCGCTGACGCTGTTACCATAATGCCTCGCCCCGGAATCGCTTCAAGTATTTTTATATTTTCCAGCATCCTGTACCGCCAAATCCAACCCGGAATGCAAAAACATGCGATAATACAGGCCGATGCAAATATTTACTCATGAACTCAATCCTGTCTTGCGGAGCCGGTTATTAAAGGCTACCTCTTATATCGACAGACCTGGTTACCAGGACATTATCGGATCTCTGAAGGACTTATCCCATGCCGGTAAAGAAAAAAGCCGCCAGACCGGAAATCAATCGGGTACAGACGGCTTTTCATGTAATCGCTTACGCAATAAATGCTGGTGCCCAGAAGAGGACTCGAACCTCCACACCTTACGGCACACGGACCTGAACCGTGCGCGTCTACCAATTCCGCCATCTGGGCTACAAGATGGCGCATTATATATGAACAAGGACGGTTGTCAATGAAAACAACAACAAATCAAAAAAATGGCCGCAAAAACAAGGAATTGCGATTTAGCGATCCGCATCTCGAGCGCGAGCGCGAACGTTACGAATCGCCGTTACCCAGTCGCGAATTCATCATGGACGTATTGCGCCAGCACGGCGCACCGCTGTTGGCGGAAGAACTGGGTGCTTTACTGGGCATTACCGACGAGGAAACCGATCTGTTCTCGCGCCGCCTCAACGCAATGGAACGCGACGGCGAGCTGATCCGCAATCGCCGCGGCGATCTGTGCGTCTCGGAAAAGCTGAATCTGATCAAGGGCCGGGTAGAAGGCCATCCCGACGGGTTCGGTTTCCTGCGCCCGGAAGACGGCAGCGAAGATCTGTTCCTTTCACCGCGAGAAATGCAGAAAGCATTGCACGGCGACCGCGTCATGGGCCGCGAAATCGGTCTCGACCGTCGCGGTCGTCGCGAAGGAAAAATTGTCGAAGTCCTGGAACGCGCCAATACTCACGTCGTCGGCCGTCTGATTATCGAACACGGCATCATGCTGGTAGCACCCGAAAACAAACGCATTACCCAGGACATCCTGATTCCCGCCGGTAATCAGGGCAACGCCAAAGCCGGCGAAGTAGTCAGCGTCGAGCTGATCGAACAGGCAGGCAGATACAGCAAACCGGCCGGACGCATCGTTGAAGTATTAGGCAGCTATGCCGATCCCGGCATGGAAATCGAAATCGCCTTGCGCAAACATTCCCTGCCCTACATTTTTCCGGAGACCGTCGAAGCGCTGGCTTCCCGATTACCGAAACACGTCCTCAAAAAAGATCACGAAGACCGCGAAGACATCCGTCACTTGCCTTTGGTGACGATAGACGGCGAAACCGCCCGCGACTTCGACGATGCCGTCTATTGCGAACCCCAGGGCAGCGGCTTTCGCCTGATCGTCGCCATCGCCGACGTCTCGCATTACGTCAAACCCGGTGATGCGCTGGATCTGGAAGCATACAATCGAGGCAATTCAGTGTACTTCCCGCGTCGCGTCATTCCGATGCTGCCGGAAGCGCTGTCGAACGGCTTATGTTCGATCAATCCGCAGGTAGAACGGCTGAGCATGGTCTGCGATATGCAGATCGGCGCGCTCGGCGCAGTAAAAAGCTACCGTTTCTATCCTGCCGTAATGTATTCGCATGCCCGCCTTACCTATAATCAGGTCTGGGAATGGCTGCAACATCCTGAAAATGCTGGCGAACACGCCGCCTTGATGCCGCAGCTGGACAATTTGTACGCTTTGTTCAAAGTACTGCTCAAAGCCCGCGAACGGCGCGGTGCGATCGACTTCGAAACCATAGAAACGCAAATGGTTTTCAATGAAGAGAAAAAGATCGACCGCATCGTGCCAGTCACGCGCAACGATGCCCATCGCATCATCGAAGAATGCATGCTGTCGGCCAATGTCTGCGCATCGGCTTTTTTGAAAAAACAGAAACAGCCCACGCTGTACCGTATTCACGAAGGCCCGACGCCGGAAAAGCTGGTCGCATTGCGCGAATTCCTGTCCGAATTCGGCCTCGGTCTGAGCGGAGGCGACACGCCGCAGGCCAAAGACTATGCCAATCTGCTGCAGCAGATCAAACCGCGGCCCGATGCCCAGCTGCTGCAAACGGTCATGTTGCGCTCGCTCCAGCAGGCGGTGTACAGCCCTGACAATGTCGGTCATTTCGGCCTTGCGTACGAACATTACACGCACTTCACCTCGCCTATCCGACGCTATCCTGACCTGCTCGTCCATCGCTCGATCAAGGCGGCGCTTAAAAGCGAAAAATTTTCCCCCGGTAACTGGGCAGAGCTGGGCAGCCATTGTTCGATGACCGAACGCCGCGCCGACGATGCCACCCGCGACGTCGAAGCGTGGCTGAAATGCTATTACATGCAGGACCGAGTCGGGGAAGAATTTGTCGGCACCATCGCCAGCGTCACCAGCTTCGGCTTGTTTGTGGCGCTCGACGATATTTACGTCGAGGGATTGGTGCATATTTCCGAGCTCGGCAGCGATTATTTCCAGTATGACAAAACCCGCCACCAGATACTCGGCGAGCGTACCGGCATACGCTATCGGCTCGGCGAACGCGTGCATGTCAAGATCGTTCGCGTCAGTCTCGATACCAACCGCATCGACTTTACTCTGGCGGGCACGGATTCTGCCGGCGCAGCCAGGCCCGGTACCAGACAAGGACAGAAAACGCAGGATAAAGGCGCACGCAAATCCGGCAAAAAAGCTACGCAAACTCATCAGGCTGCCGTACAATCCGCTACCCCCGGCTTGCCGCTCGCAAAAAAACCGCGGCGCAGACGCCATAAATCTTCCAAAGAATGAATAAGGACTAAGGTATGGCCGGAATTTTAATTTACGGGTTTCATGCCGTGACTTCGCGTTTACGCGTCAATCCCGCCAGCATAGAAGAAATCTTCGTCGATGCGGCCCGGCAGGACCCTCGTGCGCGCGATTTAATCGAGTCAGCGAAGCAACTCGGCCTGCGCGTGATGCAGATCGACAGCAAGCGCCTCGACGGCATTGCCGGCGGCCCTCGCCATCAGGGTATCGCCGCACGTGTGGGTATGGTACAGCAGCCGCGGCACATAGACGAAGTGCTGGAAGGATTAACCGGGCCTTTGCTGCTGTTGATACTGGACGGCGTGCAGGACCCGCATAATCTTGGCGCCTGCCTGCGCAGCGCCGACGCGATGGGCGCCAACGCCGTCATCGCTCCCAGAGATCGCGCCGTCGGCCTCACGCCCACCGTCGCCAAGATCGCTTGCGGCGCCGCCGATACCGTACCGTATCTAACCGTGGTCAATCTCGCGCGGGCTATGCGCGAAATCAAGGAATACGACGTCACCATCATCGGTACCGACGGCGATGCCGAAGCCGAACTGGATTCCGCCGATGCGACCGGCTCGGTCGCCTGGGTATTGGGCGCGGAGGGCACCGGCCTGCGCCGCCTGACCCGCGAACATTGCGACCGTATCGTTAAAATCCCCATGTACGGCACCGTAGAAAGCATGAACGTGTCGGTGTCAGCCGGCATCTGCCTTTACGAAAGTCGCCGCCAACGGAGTTCTCATGCTCAATCCTAGCGAAGCCTGGCAAATTCTGCACGATGCAGAACTCATCCATTCGGCGGAAGACGTCAATCAGGCCATACTAAAGCTCGCGCTCGACATTACCGCCGACTACACGGAGAAAAATCCGCTGATCCTCACCGTCATGAACGGCGGCATCATGTTTGCCGGTCAATTACTGCCTTTGCTGCGCTTTCCGCTGTCCTGCGATTACATCCACGCCAGCCGCTATCGCAACGCTACCCGGGGCGGCGAGCTCGAATGGATCGCTCTGCCGCGCGAACCGGTCCAGGGACGCCACGTTTTATTGCTCGACGACATACTCGATGAAGGCTACACGCTGGCTGCGATCAAAACCAGATTGCTGTCGCTGGGTGCCGAACAGGTCGCCTGCGCCGTATTGACCAACAAAAACATCGAAAAAAGCAAACCGGTACAGGCCGAATACATAGGACTGAATCTGCCCGACCGCTTTGTCTTCGGCTGCGGCATGGATGTCTTCGGCGCCTGGCGCAACCTGCCTGCTATTTACGCGCTAAAGCCCGGCACGTACGGCAAGGGACAATAACTCCATACTGCCCTGCCGGGATAACCTATACACACTTCTTATCGACATTCATACATCAAGGAATCATCATGCTGGCCATCATAGGCGGAACCGGACTGACCCAACTTGCGAACCTGACCATTACCCATCGCCAGATTGTGCGCACGCCTTACGGCGAAGCGTCCGGCGCGCTGACTTTCGGCGAAATCAACGGCCATGAAGTCATTTTCCTGGCACGGCACGGCTACGGCCACACCATTCCTCCGCATCAGGTCAACTATCTCGCCAATTTATGGGCGCTCAAGGAACAGAATGTTACTCACATCGTTTCCGTCGCGACCGTGGGCGGCATTCATGCCGATTTGGTTCCTGGCCGACTGGTCATTCCCGACCAGATCATCGACTATACCTACGGCCGCAAGAATACCTATTTCAACGGCAACGACAAAGCGGTCCGCCACATCGACTTTACCGAACCCTACTGCGAGGAAATGCGCCAGCAAATCCTTAGCACCCTCGCCGACGCCAACGAAACCCACATCGACCGCGGCGTATATGCCTGCGTACAGGGACCGCGTCTCGAAACGATAGCGGAAATCAATCGCCTGGAACGCGACGGTGCCACCATGGTCGGCATGACCGGCATGCCCGAAGCCTGCCTCGCGCGCGAACTCGACCTCAAATACGCCGCCATCGGCGTTGTCGCCAACTACGCCGCCGGCCGGGGAACCAGCAAAACCGGCATCGACGGCAACGAAGTCCAGACCACGCTCGACG
>JAJYPZ010000035.1 GCA_021794855.1 Pseudomonadota bacterium
GACGACGGGATGCCGCGCAATCGTCGGAATGTTGTCCGGCGAACCGGGTCGCAGACCGCTCCAGTGCTGTTTCAATTTTGCATCGCGTAAAGCGGGAAATACGCGTAAAGCATGATCGAGCAGTATATTTTTAGCTTCGGTGGTAGTGGATTTGTCGAAACCGACTTCTTCGAGCGTGCTGCCGACCAGAATATGACCGTCCCGGCGTGGGATGATGTACATCTCTTCATGATAAACAATATGCCGCAGGCAATCCGGTTCGGCCTGAAACAGCAACATTTGCCCGCGCACCGGCCTGACGGTTTTAGCCGGCGGATGATCAGCTAAAACTTGCTGGCTCCAGGCGCCGGCGCAAGTGATGTACGTTTCTGCGCAAAGTTTGCCCTGGGCGGTGCTGACATGATTAACTCGATTTTCGTTCACGGCAATTCCCGATACGCCGGTATGCTCCAGCAGCCGTACCCCGCGAGCCAGCACCGCTGCACGCAGGGCTTTGACCAGACGCGGATTGCGCACCTGCGCAACATCGGGCAACCACAGCGCAGGGCCGGTTTTCGTTAAGGCATCGGGCGACGCTATCGCGTGCAAAGGCCAATGGTAGCGATCGCACCAGCTTTCGGCTGCCGCCTCGTCGTAAGGCGGCAATATTTCCATGCCGCAACGCCAGTATTCGGCATCGCGTCCCCCAGCCGATTCGACCGCATTAATCCAGTCGGGGTACAACTCTGCGCTCAGATGGCATAAATCGTTGACCTCAGACGGGTATTGCCAGGGCAGAAGCGGCGCAAGTATGCCGCCGCCAGCCCAAGAAGCTTCGGTGCCGACGGCGCTACGCTCGACGACGGTGACTGCGGCGCCTGCACCGGCCAGCCGAAATGCGGTCGCCAGGCCGATGATGCCGCCGCCGATGATGAGGATGTCTGGATTCAAGGGGTTTGTAACGTAAACAAAAATATATTTTACCGCTTATTCTCCTTTCAGGGACAAAAATAGACCGTTGGTCGAGTAATGATAGTCAACTGTGACTGCGGTTATTATTATTCAAACTATGAAAAAAGTGCTTATTATAAATCGATGGGATGCTTCGGGTTTTACTTTGATCGAATTAATGGTCGCTATTGGTGTAGCCGCAATTTTGCTGGCGATAGCTGTGCCGAGCTTCCAGACGATATTTAACAGCAACCGTGTCGTTACTGTAACCAATGACTACATTACCGCATTGAATTATGCCCGCAGCCAAGCAGTAAAAGGCGGAGCGATTACCACACTTTGCATGTCAAATAACGGTAGTAACTGTACGGGCAGTAGCGGCTGGAGCAACGGTTGGATCGTTTGGTCTGATCTGAACTCAAACGGGGTGATGGATACCGGCGAGTTGATGCAGAGTCACGGTCCTATCAATGCTGGCGATGTTGCGATGGGTGGTACGCAAAGCAGCTTCAGTTTTAACGGGCTGGGAGCGTTAACGACAACCACAGGGGGTGATAGATTTAATATATGTACTCCTAGTGAATTGTCGATATCCAATACTGTCACGGTCGATCCTTCCGGCCATTTGCGGAATGTCGTTAATCCAACTCTTACTACGTGTCCGTAAGGATGATCAAAATGCGACAGCGCGGTTTTACTATTTTGGAAGTGTTGGTGGCTCTGGTCATCACGTCGATAGGTTTGATCGGTTTGGTTGGTCTCACCATGACCAGTGCCAAAAATAATCAAAGTGCCTATCAGCGTTCGCAAGCGAGCTGGATGGCGTACGGCATTATTGATTGTATGCGAGCTAACCGTACTGCTGCGCAAAACGGTGCTTACAATGTTGCGCTGGGAAGCACGCCATCGGGAAGCGGAATCGCCAACACTGATTTGACAGTATGGGAGCAAAGTTTGTCCAACACGTTTCCAGCCGGCAAGGGGGCGGTAACTGTGCAGAGCGGTATTGCTACGGTTACGGTCAGCTGGGACGATAGTCGCGGACTCGGCACTTTGAACGCCAATGGCTTTGTCGGAAATGCTGCGCAATCGGTCACTATAGAGTCGCTATTATGAACCTTTATCGATTACCGTTTTCGCGACAGAGTGGTTTCTCTCTGATGGAGTTGATGATAGCAGTCAGTATCGGCTTTATCGGTGTTGCGGCCGCCAGTTATTTATATCTGGGTAACCGGCAGACCTTTCGCATGCAGAGCAGTATGTCCGCCATACAGGAAAATAGCCGTTTTGCTTTGGACACGATGAGCGAGAACATCCGTATGGCGGGCTATATGGGATGTGGCAACATAGCTGGCATTACGGTAAACGATATAACGCAGAGTCCGCGAATCGCACCGCCTGTAGGTTTGCAAATATTTCCTGCAGGGGCCGGCTGGACGCCTCCAGCAGGCATTATCAGAGTGACCGGAGATGTATTGCGGGTGTCGCAGGCAGGTTCTACCGGCGTCACTTTAACTGGAAATATGTCGGTCCCTACAGCCAATATTCAAATCGGGGGCAATCCGAGTGCTTTCGTTGCCGGAAATGTATTAATGGTTAGCGACTGCCAGAACGCGGATGTATTTGTGGCCACTAACGTATCGAGCGGAGCGGGAACTGTAACGATCGCCCATGCCAATAATGTCAATACCGCCAATTTTTTGTCTAAAACCTATGGAACTACGTCTCCTCCGGCACAGGTTTATACTTTCCTGCAGACCGATTATTTTGTCGGTTGTCCTTCCGCTGCGTGGAATGGCTCTGTTTGCAGTCTGCCTGAGGCATTGTATGAGGTGGTAAACAATGGGGCTCCGCTAGCGCTGGTGGATAATGTTGAAAATATGGCTTTTTCCTTAGGCGTCGGTACGGTATCGGGAGCGGTGTCTTCTTATCAGACACCCGCCACGGTGGCGGCAGCCAATAACTGGGCAAACGTGCTATCGGTCCAGGTGCATTTGCTGATGGTAGGCGGTCCCGCCTATGACCCCAGCAGTAATGTCGCGGTGATTGCGCAGCCCTTTACATTTCCGGCTAGCAATACTTTTCCTCCTACTAATCAGGGGGTTACTTATCCCGCTGACCGACGTCTGCGTGAGGAAGTTATCGCGACTGTCGCTATTCGTAATCGTTTGCCTTAATCATGAATAAATATATTATTTCTTCTAGGCAATCGGGCATGGTCCTGATGATAAGCCTGATTTTTCTCGTGCTGCTCACTTTACTGGCGATCTCGGGAATGCAGGGAACGATTATGCAAGAACGCATGGCAGGAAATACCCGCGATCGTATGATCGCTCTGGAAGCGGCTGAAGCGGCATTACGGACTGCAGCAGATATTTTGGGTACTCCGGGACTGCCGAGCGGAATCGGCATTTATATGATTCCGCCTCCTAATTCAACATCGCCGGCAGCAACGTTTACCTCTACTCAGCAATGGGATACTTATCCCTGGGCGACCAGCGCTGCCACTCTTTCTAATGGCAGCATTAACGGTGTAGCGCAGCAACCACAATACGTGATAGAAAGGCTGTCTACTACGCCACCGACGAATGGTGCGCAAGTCACGGCAATAGGATTCGCTCCGGGAGCCGGTCACGGATATTTTCGTATTACGAGCCGGGGCGTCGGAGCTACGGTCAATGCTTCAGTGATTTTGCAAGAATATTATGTACGTTAAAGGAATGCATCATGAAAACGAATTCATATGGAGTAGCGCTACTAATTTGGCTGTTATTCGGAGGCATGTCTTCGGCTCTGGCTATGGTGCATGCCGTCCCCGCAGGAGGACAAAAATCCGTGGCTGATAACAAAAAGAATAACATTAAGAAGAAATCCAGCGAAGTAGCGCCGCCTGCTTATCAAAAAAGCAAGATTATCCCGCTGACTATGCCTGCGGTTAAGCAAAGCCGATAAATCGGTATTGGTTTTGGAAAGGGGTAATTATCATGAATTCACTGCCGTCGCATCAATTTGTTTTTTTACGTATAGTGATCGGCCGATGCATCTATTTGATTCTTCGGCTGATACCGTTGATTCTATTGTTTGCCTTCGGAATGGAGACAGCGTATGCCGTAACCATATCGAATACGCCTCTTTATCTCGGCACCAGCGCGCTGCCGAATGCGTTGCTCACGCTTTCAAATTCGCAGAATATGGATGAGAACGGCAATCCGTCGGATGGTTTTCCTGTCGGGGCAGCCGTCGGTGGCAGTAGCCCGAATAGTAAATCGGAAATTGCCAGGAGCGTGATCCGCAATCTGGTCGGCAGTTATGCGGGTCAAATTAATATGGGGTTGATGACTTTCCAGCAAAGCATTCCTTCTTCCTATTTCATCTATAACTCGTTTTACGATGCCAGTTATAACCCCGCCAATTACTCGCCAACTCCGCTTGTTGCCAAAAATTCCACTACCAAGAATTATCGCGTCGTTAATCCGGCCGATACATCCAATTACATTTATTATAATTGGCCATCGCCTTTTTACGATAATCCGGCACAGCCTTACCCTTACAATTTCTGTTATTCCAATACGGCAAAATTCGATAACACAACCAACATCACAACCCACGACTATTACCGCTGCTTCAATACCAAAACAGGCACCAGTGACGGCATCGTTTCACCTTTGCCCACATCGAGTACGGCAACCAGCGCCGAACAGAATTATGGTTATTCGGGGAGTGTTATTTATGAAGGCTATTTTGTGCCTACGGATACCGATTATGCAACCAATACGCTCGATTTCGGTGCAGAAGTTCCTTCGGTTTATACTGCGACCGCCTGGTTTTCCTCAACTTCGCCCGGCGGCGGTTATCTGCAAGTGCCGGTGGCAGCTTTGACTTCATCGCAGCAGACCGCAATTGACAATAAACTCACCTGTAATGTACCGGTAGCGCCGAGCGATGCTCCAAACCCCAATCCCACGCCGACTTCCGCTCCATGTAATAGTAATAGCAGCCCTACCGGCAGCAGTATTCTGAATGCCGGCTTGACAGCTATTGCCGGTACTTTGGGTGCAAATCAGCTGTATTTTTCAGGGGGAACGAATTCCTCTGAAGGATTTGGGACAAATACATTGCCGAATTCCTGCCACAAGAATTATGCAGTGCTGTTAACCAACGGATTACCCAGTGTAAATGCGCAAGGACAAGTGCCCAAGCTGTCGAACGGACAGGTCGATATCTGCACCCTTACCAGCCAGGCGGTGGCGGCAGCCAGCAGCTTGTATAGTTCAGGCGTACAGCTTTATGTAGTTGGTTACGCGATTTTGCCCCAAGTTCTGCAAAATTATACGGCTTTATGCGGGAATACTACGAGTCCGCTGGATCAACTGGCAATTGCAGGCGGCACTAATCAGTCTTATTCAGCCAGCGATGCGACGACCCTGCAAGCGACGCTGGATGGGGTCTTCAATAATATCGTGCAATCAGCCGGCTCTTCATCGGCATTGTCTTCTAATTCCACGAGCATCAACGGAAATTCATTTGTTTATCAGGCTAGTTTTAACAGTACTGATTGGTCTGGGCATTTAAAAGCGTTTTCGGAAACGGCGACTGGCCTCAATACATCGCCGAGTTGGGATGCCGCTAGTCTGATACCTGCGCCGGCATCACGGTCGATTTTTACCTGGAATGGTACTAATGGCGTCAGTTTTTCTTGGAGCAATCTGACTGCCACCGAACAGTGTTATTTATCTTCACAGTTACCCGGTTGCAGTCTCACTGCAACGGAAACGACCAACGGACAGAATGTGCTGGATTATCTGCTTGGGACTCCCGTTGCAGGTTTCCGCGTTCGCAGTACGCTTTTGGGCGATATTATGAATTCCAGTCCGCTTTATCTGAGTAACGATGACTACGGCTATTCCATTCTTGCTGGAACAGAAGGTTCAACATATCCTGCGTATGTCCAGAACAAGACGTCAAACACACCCATGCTTTATGTCGGAGCGAATGACGGTATGCTGCATGGATTCAATGCGAATACGGGAGTCGAGGCATTCGGTTATGTGCCGAGCGCCGTGTACGCACATTTGCCTGATTTGACATTGTCAACTTATCCCAACCATCACGAATACTTCGTCGACGGTTCTCCAGGTAGCGGCGATGCGTATTATGCCGGTTCATGGCATACGATACTGGTCGGAACCATGGGCGCAACCAGCGGTACCGATGCCATCTTTTCGCTGGACATTACTAATCCCGGCAGCATGAGTGCTGGTAATGCGTTATGGGAAGTGACCGATGCGAACGATCTGGGCGCAACATGGGGGTCTGCAACGGTAGCACGTTTTAACGACGGCCATTATTATGCGGTGGTAAATAATGGCTATAACAGTGTAAACAAGCATGCTGTTTTATTTCTGATTCAAGTGGATAATCCCGCTAACATTATTAAACTGGATACGGGAGTGGGTGGCGGGACTGTCGATAATGGATTGTCGGCCGCCACTTTACTGGATGTCGATGGCAATGGCACAATAGACGCGATATATGCAGGCGATTTGCAGGGGAACTTGTGGAAATTTGATGTAAGTGGCACCACTTCAAACAAATGGAAAGTTGCTTTTGGTAGCGGCACAAACAAATTACCCTTGTTTCATGCTCAAGATGCTGCCGGAAACGTGCAGCCCATAACAGCGCCGCTGCAATTGGGTAGCGTACCGAATGGTGCGACCGGAACAGCCATCGTGTTTTTTGGCACCGGCCAATATCTGAATACGACGGATCTGAGCAATATGTCTACCCAAAGTTTGTACGGTGTACTGGATAGCAGTACTTATTCGACTTCTACGGGTGGGTTTAGCGGCGGTACGAGTAATTTTAACCGCACGACCAAAATTAACGGCAATCTTGTACTGGTCAAGCAATCGATAATTTATGAAAGTGCAGGAGTTCGAGCCGTTTCGACGAATACCGTGGACTATACGACGGGTGTTTTAGGCTGGTATATGGATTTATTACAACCGCCTGATTCTACTCAACAAGGCGAGCGCGTGATAAGCAAACCGATTATCCGGTCGGGGCGGGTCCTGTTTACTACGCTGATACCGGCTACCGGTCTGTGCACTGAGGGCGGAAGCGGATGGACGCTGGAATTGGATGCTCCTAGCGGTGGATCGCCTACTTATACATTTTTGGATCTATACGGGACAGGACTATATAATAGCAGCGACAATGTGACCTTGAGTAACGGCACCAGTGCGATCGCTGTGGGGCAACAAATAACCGGCGGTTTCGGTTATATGGCCTATTCCGCTGTAAATGGACCTTCTTATTCCACAGAGTTGAACAAGTCTTCAGGATTTATACAGAAACTTGCAAATTCCTTGGTAACGAATGGAAATCCTCGCGCCTCATGGAGCCAGATAAAATGATAACAATTAAAAAACACCGCTGGGATTCCGGTTTCACGCTCATAGAATTAATGATCGCAGTAGCAATTGTCGGTATTCTTTCGGCCATCGCGTATCCTAGCTATATCGCGTATATACAACGCGCTCATCGCGCCGAAGCAAAATCGGCATTACTACAGGATGCAACGATTCTGGAACGGAATTATACGATGGCCAATCGCTACGACAATACTGCTGCTGACGGATCCGGATCTTCTACATCCGGACTGCTGATATTGCAGGCTCCCAGTAATGGAACGCAGCTTTATACGATTTCAGTGACATTTGGAGCTTCACCTGCGCAATCGTTTACACTGACTGCAACGCCGGTTGCCAATACGATCATGGGCAATGATGAATGCGGTGCATTTACATTAACTAATGCAGGGGTTCAGAATGTAACAGGCACCGCGGCTGCTGCGATGTGCTGGGGAAGATGATTGTTTTGGCGCCTGGCGTTTCCCCCGATTAATATTATAAACAAATGATCTCTCCTCTGACCGCCGCACTGTCATCGCCCATCAAATACAAATAAGCCGGCATCAGGTCTGCAGGCTGGGCAGTGGAGTAGGGGTCTTCGCCGGGGTGCGTCTTGCGCCGGCCGAGTGTGTTGACTGCGCCGGGTATGAGTGCGTTAATCCGCAGGTTGGGGTGCAGGTTTTCCCATTCCTGCGACCAGATTTTGACCATCGGTTCCAGCGCGGCTTTGCTGACGGCGTGCGCTCCCCAGAATGCTGTCGGGGTATGGCCGTGCGATTCCCCGGTCATGATGACGGAGGCGGACGGCGATGCTTTCAGTAAAGGCAAGCAGGCGCGAGTCAATGCTGCCGGTGCTGCGACG
>JAJYPZ010000036.1 GCA_021794855.1 Pseudomonadota bacterium
GTTTGCCCTGAAGCCCATGAATTGCCCGGGTGCGATGGCCATGTTTGCGCAGGGCGTCAAAAGCTATCGCGATTTGCCGCTACGCATGGCCGAATTCGGTAAGGTGCATCGCTACGAACCTTCGGGAGCATTGCACGGACTGTTGCGGGTGCGGCATTTTACCCAAGACGACGCGCATATTTTCTGTACCGAAGAGCAAATGGCGCAAGAATGTTTCGAAGTGGTCGGCCTGATTCTCGATATCTATAAGGATTTCGGTTTCGAGGATGTACGGATCAAGCTTTCGACGCGCCCGGACAATCGCATAGGCAGCGATGAAATCTGGGATAAGCTGGAAGGTTCGTTATCGGGCGCTTTGAAGCAAATGGGAATCGATTATGAGTTATTTCCCGGCGAAGGCGCATTTTACGGCCCCAAACTGGAATTCGTGCTGCGCGACGCGATAGGCCGCGATTGGCAATGCGGTACCCTGCAAGTCGATATGAATTTACCCGAGCGCTTCGATCTGACTTACGTGGCCGATGATAATACGCGCCGGCGTCCCGTCATGCTGCATCGAGCCATGTTTGGCTCGCTGGAACGGTTTATCGGGATTCTGATCGAACATCATACTGGCGCATTGCCGCTGTGGCTGGCGCCGGAACAAGTAGTCGTGATGAATATTACCGATCACCAGGCGGACTATGCGAAAAAAATTCATGCCGATTTGGTCGCGGCGAAAATTTATGCAACGTTGGACTTGAGAAATGAGAAAATAACCTATAAAATTCGGGAACATAGTTTACAGAAGCTGCCGTATCAGATTATTCTCGGCGATAAGGAAATGGCGGCCGGTTTGATAGCGGTACGTGCCCGGGACGGATCGGATTTGGGTCAGATGACTCTGGATGCTTTTGTTGCCCGAATGCAGACGGAAATTGCGCAGCGTAAACCTCTTGCAGGATGAGGTGCCGGCGTTGAGCAAGGAGTAAATTCCTTTCGGCAGGCAGATAGATGAGGATTGGGTCTCTAGGTCCCCGAGGTAATTTGCGAGGAGCGAGAATCTCACTCCCCGAGGTAATTTGCGAGGAGCGAGATTCTCACTCCCCGAGGTAATTGAGCGAGGAGTGAGAATCTCACTCCCCGAGGTAATTGAGCGAGGAGTGAGAATCTCACTCCTCTTGTATTTTGATTTTCAGGAGTTGCAACTATCGCTCAGGATAAAGAAACGCGGATTAACGGTGAAATAACCGGTAACGAAATTCGTTTGATTGGGGTTGACGGTGAGTTATTAGGCATTTTTACCGCAGCGCAGGCTTTGAAAATGGCTGAAGAAGCCGAAGTGGATTTGGTCGAGATTGCACCTCAGGCGAAGCCGCCTGTGTCGCGCTTGATGGATTACGGTAAATTCAAATACCAGCAAAGCAAGCGTCAGCATGAAGCCAAGCTTAAACAAAAGCAGATTCAGGTTAAAGAAATCAAATTTCGCCCGGGAACGGACGAAGGCGATTATCAGATCAAGTTGCGCAATCTGATACGGTTTCTGGAAGAGGGCGACAAGGCTAAAGTCACTTTGCGCTTTCGCGGGCGCGAGATGGCGCACCAGGAATTGGGATTGGCGCAATTAAAGCGGGTGGAGGCCGATCTGGTTGAACATGCCGTGGTCGAGCAATTTCCGAAAATGGAAGGCCGGCAGATGGTAATGATGCTGGCGCCCAAGCGTAAATAATCGAGCCTTGCGTCGTTAAGCGGTAAAATACCGTCTGCGGGGAATGATGTTGGATTTTGCGACGAAGTCGGTCGCAACCGTACCGGGAGCAACAGGCCGGTGCACTATGAGGCGATAGCTGGGTTCCTAAATGTTTCAGAGTGAAACTGCCCAGCGTCTGCCATTGCAGGAGTTATAGTAATGCCGAAGATGAAAACCAAGTCGGGTGCGGCCAAACGCTTCAAAGCGCTGGCTAACGGCGGTATCAAGCGGGGTCAGGCGTTCAAGCGCCACATTCTGACTAAAAAAACCACCAAAAACAAGCGTCAATTGCGCGGTACATTGTTGGTTGATGCAACCAACATGCGTTCTGTGCGCGCCATGTTGCCCTACGCATAAAGGAGAAATTAAATGCCAAGAGTAAAACGTGGTGTCACGGCGCGTGCGCGTCATAAAAAGATAATCGACCTTGCCAAAGGCTATCGTGGTCGTCGCAAGAACGTCTATCGCATAGCCAAGCAGGCGGTCATGAAAGCCGGTCAATACGCTTATCGCGATCGCCGGCAACGCAAACGCCAGTTCCGCGCTTTGTGGATTGCGCGTATCAATGCGGCGGCACGGCAATGCGGCATGCGTTACAGCGTGTTCATGAACGGCTTGAAAAAGGCAGAAATCATGCTGGATCGTAAAGTACTGGCCGATCTGGCCGTATTCGACAAGCCTGCATTTGCCCTGTTGGCCGATCAGGCTAAGGCAAAGTTAGCGAGCTGATCTGTTGTGTAGCGAAAAAGGAGGCCGCGGGCCTCCTTTTTTGTTTGTTTGTTTTTATAACGATGCGTCGTTGCCCGTATTGGGGTTATTTTATTAACGAGTCACCAGTATATGGAAAATTTAGAGCAGATTGTCGCTCAGGCACAGGCTGAATTTAGCGCGATAACCCAGGCTGCCGAGCTTGAGCAGATCAAAGCGCGTTATCTCGGTAAAGCCGGCGTTATGACCGAGCTCATGAAAGCCTTGGGGAAATTGCCCGCCGAGCAGCGCCCGGCAGCCGGTAGCGCGATCAATCAGGCCAAGGAATGCATCCTCGCCGCGCTCGAAACCCGGCGCTCGGCGTTACGCGATATCGAGCTGGCATCCAGGCTGGCGGCCGAGACTCTGGATGTGACCTTGCCCGGTCGCGGCACCGCAGCGGGCGGCTTGCATCCGGTGACGCGCACTTTGGCGCGCATCGAGTCGCTGTTCCGCTCTATCGGCTTCGAGGTTGCGCAAGGACCCGAGATCGAAACCGATTTTTACAATTTTACGGCATTGAATATTCCGGAAAATCATCCTGCACGCGCCATGCACGACACCTTTTACGTTGATGACCGACATTTGCTGCGTACGCATACGTCGCCGGTGCAGATCCATTATCTGGAAGCGCATGAACCGCCGCTCAAGATTATTGCACCGGGGCGCGTCTATCGCTGCGATTCGGACGTGACGCATACGCCGATGTTTCATCAGGTCGAAGGTTTGTGGGTAGACGAAACGATTAGCTTTGCTGCGTTAAAAGGTGTTTTGGCGGATTTCATGCAGCGCTTTTTCGAGCGCGACGATTTGAGCGTGCGGTTTCGTCCGTCGTTTTTCCCCTTTACCGAACCCTCTGCCGAAATGGATATTGCCTGCGTCATGTGCGGCGGCAAAGGTTGTCGCGTCTGCAGCCATACCGGCTGGCTCGAAGTGCTGGGCTGCGGCATGGTGCATCCGAACGTATTGGCGCACGTTAACATCGACAGCGAAAAATATCTGGGATTTGCTTTCGGTATGGGAGTCGAACGCCTGGCCATGCTGCGCTACGGCGTCGACGATCTGCGTTCGTTCTTTATCAATGATCTGCGCTTTCTCAGGCAGTTCAATTAGTGGCCGGTTATTATGAAATTTTCTGAATTATGGTTGCGCAGCTACGTCAACCCGCCTATCGATAGTGCCGAGCTCGCCCATTTGCTGACGATGGCGGGGCTGGAAGTAGAAGCGCTGGAGCCGGTTGCGCCGGATTTCAGCGGTGTGGTCGTAGGTCGGGTTTTAGCGGCGGTGCCGCATCCGGACGCCGACCGTCTGCGCGTCTGCCAGGTCGATGCCGGGAGCGGCGACGTGCTGCAGATCGTTTGCGGTGCGCCGAATGTGCGCGTTGATGCGCGTGTGCCTTGCGCACTGGTCGGAGCAAAGCTGCCGGGTATCGACATCAAGGCCGCTAAATTACGCGGCGTGGCGTCGCAGGGAATGTTGTGTTCGGCGCGGGAGCTGGGTCTCGGCGACGGCGAGGAAGGTTTGCTGCTGCTGCCGGACGATGCGCCGACGGGGGCGGACATCCGCGACTATCTGCAACTCGACGATCGCATTTTTACTTTGAAGCTGACGCCGAATCGCAGCGATTGCCTGAGCGTGCTTGGTATTGCGCGCGAAGTCGCGGCCTTGACGGGTGCCGAGCTGACGGTGCCGGTCGCGCATCCGGTTGAGGAAATATCGCAACACATGCCGGAATTGAAGGTATTGGCCGGTGCGGCCTGTCCGCGCTACTGCGGCCAGGCGATCAGCGGATTGCGCAGCGATGCGGCAACGCCGGCGTGGATGAAACAACGGCTGGCGCGTAGCGGCGTGCGCTCGTTAGGCGCGGTCGTGGACGTGACCAATTATGTCCTGCTGGAAACGGGCCAACCGCTGCATGCCTTCGATGCCGCCAAACTGACCGGCGCGGTCGCGGTGCGTATGGCGCAAGTGCATGAAAGCATTGCCTTGCTGAACCAGCAGCACTTGGCGCTGGATGACGATATGCTGATTATCGCCGACGATAGCGGCCCGGTCGCTCTGGCCGGAATTATGGGTGGCGCCGCAACGGCGGTGAGCGCTGAGACGGTCGATATCTGGCTGGAATCTGCCTACTTCGATCCGGATGCGATCGCCGGCCGGGCGCGCCGTGCCGGGCTGTCTACCGACGCTTCCTACCGATTCGAGCGCGGAGTGGACTATGCGGCGACCAGACAGGCGCTGGCGCGGGCGACGCAGCTTATTATCGGGATTTGCGGCGGCAATGCCGGCCCTGTTGCGGAAGTGCTCGGATCATTGCCGTCCCGCTCGCCGATCCTGCTGCGTGCTGCGCGGGTCGGCAAAGTATTGGGGATACCGTTTGATCATGAAGCAATCGAACGCTATTTAAGTCGCCTCGGGCTGGAAGTGCAGTGTCTCAACCCTGGCATGGTCGATGCGGCATACCGGGTTACTCCGCCGAGCTACCGCTTCGATTTGAAGATCGAATCCGATCTCATAGAAGAGCTGGCGCGGTTATACGGCTACGATAATATCCCGCCGCTGGCACCCGTCGCCGAGCTTCGCATGCTGCCGCAATCCGAGCGCGAACTGCCGCTGGATCGCCTGCGCGAAACGCTCGTTGCGCGTGATTATCAGGAAGTCATCACTTACAGCTTTGTCGATGCGGCATGGGAAGCTTCGCTGGCGCCCGGCGTTGCGCCCGTTGCACTGAAAAATCCGATCGCCAGCCAGATGAGCGTCATGCGCTCAACCTTGCTGGGCGGCTTGATCGATGTTTTGAAAACCAATCTTAATCGTCGGCAAACGCGCGTTCGTATCATGGAAGCAGGCCGTTGCTATCTCGCTAAAGAGCAGGGTTTCGACCAGCCTCTGCGAATAGCCGGTCTGGCCTACGGTTCGGCAGTAACGGAGCAATGGGGCGTAGCGGCCCGTGCGGTCGATTTTTACGACGTGAAAGCCGATCTTGAAGCCTTATGCTGGCCGCGCAGTTTGCGTTTTGTCGCAACGCAACACCCCGCCTTGCATCCGGGACAAACTGCTGAAGTATGGCTGGGGGACAATAATCTGGGCTGCCTCGGGGTTCTGCATCCCGCTTTGGTTCAGCAATGGGATTTGCCGGAGGCGCCGGTAATGTTTGAATTGAATGTCGCTCCATTGTTGACGCGCAAGCTGCCGCAACATGGCGAAATTCCCCGTTTTCCGGAAGTAAGGCGCGATCTTGCCGTGATAGTCCGGCAAGAAATAACTGCTCAGACCTTACTAGACGCAATGTATTCTGCTAGAATAGCATCCGTGACAGAAATCGCGTTATTTGATATTTATCGCGGGAAACACATTGATTATGATAAAAAAAGTCTTGCGTTCAGGGTGGTGATGCAAGACAATCAAAAGACATTAACAGATGGTGAGGTGGACGCAATCATGTTGCAGCTCACTGATTTGTTGCGGCAGCAATTTAATGCGCAATTACGTTCCTGAGGTAGAAATGACCCTGACCAAAGCAGAATTGGCGGACTTGTTATTTGAAGAAGTCGGCCTGAATAAAAGAGAAGCTAAAGATATGGTAGAGGCATTTTTTGATGAAATACGCGGGGCGCTCGAAGCGGGCGATATGGTGAAACTGTCGGGTTTCGGTAATTTTCAGTTGCGCGATAAACCGCAACGCCCCGGCCGCAATCCGAAGACCGGCGAAGATATGCCTATTACTGCCAGGCGCGTAGTCACTTTCCATCCTAGTAACAAATTAAAAACGCTGGTAGAAGTGAGTTATGGCGGATCGTCAGCCAACTAGCGTGCTGCCGCCCATACCGGCGAAACGTTATTTTACGATCGGTGAAGTAGGCGAGTTATGCGCCGTAAAACCGCATGTTCTGCGATATTGGGAGCAGGAATTCTCTCAGCTCAAACCGGTCAAGCGACGGGGAAACCGGCGTTACTATCAGCATCACGAAGTGTTGCTGATACGCCGCATACGCGAATTGCTCTACGAACAGGGGTTTACGATCAGCGGAGCACGCAATCGACTCGACGACAATAGTAGCTCTGCTGTGATAGTAGAGCAGATCGATGCCGCGCCTGCACCGTTTGATTACGCGGAATTACGACGGGAGATCGGCGAAATTCTGCAGGTGCTGAAAGCGTGATGCAATTATCCTGTGGATTGCACTGCAACGTGGAACTGATCGAGCTTTCGGTTTCATTGACATGAATTTATGCTTGGGCAGTTGCAATGATTCTGCTATAATCGCCGGCTTCGGGGCGTAGCGCAGCCTGGTAGCGTACTTGCATGGGGTGCAAGTGGTCGGAGGTTCAAATCCTCTCGCCCCGACCAGATAAATCATATAGTTACAGCTATTTTTCTTTTTTCTGTGGCACTGCTGTGGCTATGACATCAAAAACGGCATCGATTTTTGCGCGCTCAGCGCTCTTGTCGGCTCCGTCAATCCAGCGCGAATAGGTAGTCAGCAGCATGGCCATGGTCGAGTGGCCGAGCTGTTTTGCCACCCACATCGGATTCGCTCCGGCCATCAGGTTCAGCGTGGCATAGGTATGCCTGGTCTGGTAAAAATTCCGCTCCCGCATTCCAAGCGCTTTCAGTGTTGGATTCCAGTATGCACGGCGCAGCGGCCTTTCCTCAGTATATGGCTGCCCGGTTACAGGATTCTCGAACACATACCCATCTTTCAAAAGCGTAAACGATTTCTGCCGGTTTAGCGCAGACAATGCCCTCGCGCCCAACTCCACATCACGTACTTTGAATGTTTTGGTTTCATGCTCTTCTCCAAATGTTCTGGCTCGCTTCACCCTGGCCAACCCGCGCATGAAGTCTATATCCCCCCATCGCAGCGCAATCATTTCTGATGGCCGCAGTCCGGTGAAGATGGCAAACTCAAAAATGTTCACGATCTGCTCACCGTATTTGTTCAGGTGAGCAAGCAAAATCTCAACCTCATCTGCGGTCAACGGATCGGGTGGTTCTTTCTGTACTTTCGCATTCTTTATGCGTTCAGCTGGATTGGACTGAATCGTGCCGTCAAGATAGGCCATTTCCAGCACCTGGCGCAGCGGAATCAAAATGTTGTTGCGATTCTTCGCTTTCCATCCCTGCGAATTGGCGAGTGCTGCGATGGTGGAAAACTGGAGCTTGTCTATCGGTGTGTCTCCGATCTGGGCTAGCCAAAAGTCAAGCGCCTGGCGATATTTGATAAGTGTTCCGCTTGAAAGGTGGCTGCAGGTAGCAAGCCATTTTGTTGATACCTGCGCAAAGGAGTCGGCCTGCTTTTGTTTGGGTGCTGATCGCGCTATGCGCGAGGTTGGAAAATGCCCGGCGTAGTGCTCAAGGGTATAGGTGCCGAGCGCTATTGAGCGCTCAATTTCAGCTTTTAAGCGTTCTGCGTACTTGAGATTCGTGGCTGTCGGCGGGATTTTGAGGGTTGGCCGGAACCGTTCGCCGTTCCAGTAGATGGTGATTTGTATCCCTTTGCCGTGTGGCTTGATTCCACCCATTGCAAGTATGCCTCAACGATAAAATGTATGCGCCCGTCTGGCGCTTTGATGTAATGAATACCTTCTGCAAATTCGCCGCGGGCGATTTTGGAGCGTAGCGCATCCTCAGTATAACCTGATTCGAGCGCCATTTTCTGCAATGTGATTTTTGGAAGGCTCATT
>JAJYPZ010000037.1 GCA_021794855.1 Pseudomonadota bacterium
GTTCGCCTTGCCCGGCCGGGCGTCCGCGACTGTTCGATGAACTGGGGCGACCGCTCGGCGCACCGGTGCGCGGCTTGATCCTGGGTTCGAGTCCTTCTATAACTTGCGCCGGAATCAATTGACCGGTAAAGCGCTCTATCCGCTTTAATTGCATGCTATCGCGAGGACTGGCCAAAGACACCGCAATTCCCGACGCGCCGGCCCGACCGGTACGACCGATGCGATGGACGTAATCTTCAGGGTTTTTCGGCAAATCGTAATTAATGACGTGCGTCACACCGGGAACATCCAGACCGCGCGCTGCGACATCCGTCGCTACCAGCAGCCGGATCGAACCGTGACGCATTTGCGTGATTGTACGATTACGCGCACCTTGATGCATATCGCCGTGCAATGCGGCGACTTTGTGCCCCGCCGCTTGCAAATCGTCGGCCAATGTATCGGCATCGCGCTTGGTCGCGGTGAATATGATCGCCTGATTAATATCCACATCATTGATAATATGGGTCAATACGCGATTCTTATGCGACAGGTCGTCTACATAATGCATATGCTGGGCAATGTTTTCATGACGAGCCTGCTGATGCGCGATTTCGATACGCTTGGGCGTTTTAAGCAATTCGGTCGCCAGGCGTGCGATGTTGCCCTCGAACGTCGCCGAAAACATCACTGTTTGACGGGTTGCCGGCGTCGCCATGGCAATCCGTTCGACGTCGTCGAAAAAGCCCATGTCGAGCATCCGGTCAGCTTCGTCCAGGATCAGCATTTCCAGCCGCGAGAAATCGATGCGACCGCGTTCGATATGATCGATCAGCCGACCCGGCGTGGCGACCAGAACTTCAAAAGGCTGCGACAGCATTTTGTTCTGGATAGGATAAGGCATGCCGCCCAGTACGCTGACGACTTTGACGCGGCGCAAATGCTTGCTGTATTTTTCGGCTGCCGCAGTCACCTGCAAAGCCAGTTCGCGAGTAGGGGTCAACACCAGAATGCGCGGTCCGCGACCGGCGACTGGGCTGGGAGTGGAGAGTTTTTCCAGCGCGGGCAGCATGAATGCTGCGGTTTTGCCGGTACCGGTTTGCGCCGAGGCAAGCAGGTCGTGGCCCGCAAGAATTAACGGAATAGCTTCCAGCTGGATAGGGGTAGCCTGAGTGTAGCCCGAATCGACTACCGCTTTGACTAAAGATTCGTTAAGACCGAGATTTTCAAAAGACACAGAATGATTCCTTATAATAAAACGCAATGCATAGCCGAACAGCCTGGCTATACAATAACCATCCACTGCCGGCGCGAAAACATCGTCGCTAACCGGGTGGATCTGCGCTTTCAGGAATAATTCTGCCGAAACGCCATAAGGTCAGGGATCGATGGCGTGTAGATAAACACGCACCCAATCAAAGTACGGCAACAAAAATATCCGCTGCTTCGGTACGTTTGAACTGGAAGCTGGTATTCTACACCATCAGGATATTTAATCAAGAGATTCCGTATATTTTAATAATTCCTCAACATTAACCGTGCTATAATTTTCGGTTTATTCAGACCGGAAGCAAACATGTCTCGCGCGCTCAGAAATATCGCCATCATCGCTCACGTCGATCACGGCAAAACTACTTTAGTCGACAAACTCCTGCAGCAGTCGGGCACCTTCGCCGCCCACCAGTCCGTCACCGAACGCGTGATGGACAGCAACGATCTTGAAAAAGAACGCGGCATAACCATTACGGCCAAAAATACGGCGCTGGTCTATAACGGCCATCACATCAATATCGTCGACACGCCGGGTCACGCCGATTTTGGCGGCGAAGTCGAACGCGTACTTTCGATGGTCGACGGCGTATTGCTATTGGTCGACGCCGTGGACGGCCCCATGCCGCAGACCCGTTTTGTCACGCGCAAAGCGCTGAGCCTCGGCCTCAAACCCATTGTCGTGGTAAATAAAGTCGACCGGCCGGGTGCGCGCCCGGATTTTGTCGTCAACGCCACTTTCGATTTATTCGACAAACTCGGCGCAACCGAAGAGCAACTTGACTTCCCCGTGGTTTACGCGTCCGCGCTGAACGGATACGCGATGCTCAATCTCAACGATCAGAGCAGCAATATGAATCCGCTGTTCGAAACGGTGCTGAATTATGTCCCGGCGCCTCTGGGCGACCCCGACGCACCGTTGCAACTGCAGATTTCGGCGCTCGATTATTCCAGCTTCGTCGGCCGTATCGGCGTAGGCCGCATCAGCAACGGACGGATTAAACCCGGCCAGTCGGTCGTCGTCATGGCTGGTCCGGACAGCACGCCCAAAACCGGCCGCATCAACCAAGTTCTGGGTTTTCAGGGACTCAACCGGGTACTGATCGACGAAGCGCAGGCCGGCGATATCGTACTGATCAACGGCATCGAGGAAATCGGCATCGGCGTGACGATCTGCGACAAGGAAAATCCGCAGGCGCTGCCCATGCTGAAAGTGGACGAGCCCACCCTGACCATGACGTTCCAGGTCAACAGCTCGCCCTTGGCCGGCACCGAAGGAAAATTCGTCACCAGCCGCCAGATCCGCGACCGCCTGAACAAGGAATTGCTCACTAACGTAGCCTTGAAAGTGGAAGACACCGACGACGCAGACACCTTCATGGTTTCCGGTCGGGGCGAACTGCATTTGACTATTTTGCTGGAAAATATGCGCCGCGAAGGATTCGAAATCGCCGTATCCAAACCGCGCGTCGTCTTCAAGGAAATCAACGGCGAGAAATGCGAGCCTTACGAAGCGCTGACCGTGGACGTAGAAGAAGTCAATCAGGGCAGCATCATGGAAGAACTAGGCCGCCGTCGCGGCGACCTGCAGGACATGCAATCCGACGGTCGCGGTCGCGTCCGGCTGGAGTACCGTATTCCCGCACGCGGCCTGATCGGTTTCCAGTCCGAATTCATGACGCTGACGCGCGGCACCGGCATCATGGCGCACGTCTTCGACGATTACGGCCCGATGAAAGCCGACATGCCCGGGCGGCGCAACGGCGTCCTCATTTCCCAGGAACAGGGCGAAGCGGTTGCCTATGCCTTGTGGAAACTGGAAGACCGCGGCCGCATGTTCGTATCGCCCGGCGACAAGTTATACGAAGGCATCATTATCGGCATCCATAGCCGCGACAACGACCTGGTGGTCAACCCGATCAAAGGGAAGCAATTGACCAACGTACGCGCTTCCGGTACCGATGAAGCGGTGCGCCTGACTCCCGCCATGAAAATGACGCTGGAATCGGCCGTAGAATTTATCGAGGACGATGAACTGGTGGAAATCACCCCGCAATCGATCCGCATACGCAAACGCTATCTGACCGAAAACGAACGCAAACGCAATCGTTAAACTGCTCCGGAAATGTCGCCCCT
This sequence comes from Pseudomonadota bacterium, assembly GCA_021794855.1. The sequence goes on from JAJYPZ010000037.1 coordinate 3,385, forward strand.
TTGCGGCGGCATTTCGAGCCGGCAGCTTTTCAGTCTCGGGGCAAACTGCCCCGAACCTTTATTTAGACTTTATTTCATGATATTTTGTTGAAATTCTCGCAGCAACATTTAACCAGAATTAATATTGGAGTCCTTCATGGCTGTTGAACATACCTTATCGATCATCAAACCGGATGCGGTAGCTAAAAACGTAATCGGTCAGATTTACCAGCGCTTCGAACAAGCCGGTTTAAAAATCATCGCCGCGCGCATGATCCATTTATCCCGCGCCGACGCCGAAGGCTTCTACGCCGTACATCGCGAGCGTCCTTTCTTCAAGGATCTGGTCGATTTCATGATTTCCGGTCCGGTCATGGTCCAGGTTTTACAAGGTGAAAACGCCATGCAGACCAATCGCGACCTGATGGGCGCCACCGATCCCAAAAAAGCCGATGCCGGAACGATACGCGCCGACTTTGCCGACAGTATCGACGCCAACGCCGTACACGGTTCCGATTCGGTTGCCAACGCTGCTGTCGAAATCGCTTATTTTTTCCCTGCGCTGAACATTTATCCCAGATAGACCGAACGGAGCCGTACAACCGATTATGCCCCTTATCAATCTGCTCGATTACGATTTGGCCGGCCTCACGAGCTATTTTGCCGAACTCGGCGAAAAGCCGTTTCGCGCCAGACAGATCTCGCGCTGGATTCATCATTTCGGCGTGTCGGATTTCGCCGAAATGAGCGATCTCGCCAAATCGTTACGCAGCAAACTGGAAGGCACGGCACAAGTACTCCCACCGCAAATGATGTCGGAACAGGCCTCTGCGGACGGGACGCATAAATGGCTACTCGACGCCGGCGCGATGAACGGAGTCGAAACCGTATTCATCCCCGACGGCCAGCGCGGTACGCTGTGTATTTCTTCGCAAGTCGGGTGTGCGCTGGAATGCACTTTTTGTTCCACGGGCCGCCAGGGTTTCAACCGCAATTTGAGCGTCGCCGAAATCATCGGACAATTATGGTGGGCCAATCGCGCTTTGGGACGCGATCCCAAAGGCGATCGCATCGTTACCAATGTGGTGATGATGGGAATGGGCGAACCGCTGGCCAATTATGCCAACGTAGTCACCGCACTTAATCTGATGCTCGACGACCATGCTTACGGGCTATCCCGCCGCCGCGTAACCGTCAGCACCTCGGGACTGGTGCCTGCGATGGATCGGCTACGCGAAGACTGCCCCGTTGCGCTGGCGGTATCCCTGCATGCGCCCAGCGATAAAATCCGCGATGAAATCGTTCCGATCAACCGGAAATACCCTCTAGCCGAATTGATGGCAGCCTGCCAGCGCTATCTGGAAAAAGCGCCGCGGGATTTCATCACGTTCGAATACGTCATGCTCGACGGCATTAACGACAAGCCCGAACACGCCCGCCAATTGATTTCCCTGGTGCGCGACGTGCCGTGCAAATTCAACCTGATTCCGTTCAACCCGTTTCCCAATTCCGGTTACAAGCGCTCGAGAGCGGAAACCATACAACGTTTTCGCGATATACTGATGCAGGCGGGCCTCATCGTCACATTACGCAAAACGCGCGGCAGCGATATCGACGCCGCCTGCGGACAACTGGCCGGAAAAGTTCAGGACAAAACGCAACGCGTACTACGGCGCATTGAGGTAGCATAATGAATATAATAAGAATTTTTTATATTGTTTTGCTTGCCGTCCTGATTCTGGACGGCTGTACGAAAACAACTCTGCCGATCCAGACCAGTCCGCCCGACGCCGCTCAAAAAAAAGCCACTAAAGAAGAAAGCGAACGCATCCATACCGAACTCGGCGCAGGATATTACAGCCGCGGCCAATACAAAATCGCACTGGACGAATTGCAGCAAACTCTTAAAATCAATGACGAGTATGCGCCTGCTTACGACGTTTTAGGTCTTGTTTACATGGCGCTGAACGAAGACAAACGGGCAGAGAAGAATTTTCGCCGCGCCATCGAACTCGAACCGCAAGATCCGAACATCCGCAATAACTACGGCTGGTATCTCTGCAACCGCGATCAGTTTGCCGAATCCATCAAGCAGTTTGATATCGCCCTGAGCAACCCGCTCTACAGCACTCCCGAAAGCGCCCTGACCAATGCCGGCATTTGCTCGCTCAGAGCTCATGAGCCGAAACGGGCAAAAACCTATTTCAAAGCCTCGCTCAAAATCAACCCGAATCAAGCCGAGGCCCTTACCGGACTGGCGCAGATCGATTACGAAGAAGGCGAACTGGCCGAAGCCCGTACCCTGATTGAACGGATGCTCGAATATAACCAACCTACCGCCCAGGCCTTATGGATAGGAGTGCGCGTCGCCCGTAAGCAAAACGATCACGATACCGAAGCAAGCTATAGTTTATTAATGCGTAACCGTTTCCCCGATGCACCGGAAACCCAATTGTTGCTGCAAGGAAAATACGACTGATGGATATTGAAGACAGCACCAGGGAAAACCTGTCTGTAGGCGCGATCTTGAATCAAGCGCGTCTGGCGGCAGGCATGAGTATCAACGATGTGTCGCAACACATTAAATTGACGGCAAAGCAGGTCGAAATTCTGGAAAGCGACGGTTTCGACCAGCTCGGTCTTGTATTCAGCCGCGGTTTCGTGCGCAATTACGCACGCTTGCTCGGGCTGGACGCCAATGCTCTGGTTCAGGCCATTCCCAATAACGCACGCAACAAAAACGATCCAATCAGCATCCACGACGAACATATTCCGCTGACCAAGGGCTTGTCACGACACTGGCTGACCGTAGTCGGAATTGTTCTCGCCCTGATTATCGTGGTGCCGCTGCTGGTTTACCATTGGCTGTCTGGGGACGAGACCCGTATCAAGACTCCGCTGATCAATAGCTCCGCATTGCCGAAACAGGCTCCGGCTGCTAAATTCGTCGTACAACCTGCCGAATCACCTGTTCCTGCGGCTACCGCTACGACCGCAACTTCTTCGGCCACACAAGCCGCTTCCGCATCTGTCCCTGCGGCAACCGCTACTGCGCCAGCTGAACTGGCCATGCAGTTTGCACAGGATTCCTGGGTCGATATCCGTGATGCGCAAAAGCGTGTCGTGGTGTCTCATTTGTACCGTGCCGGCGAAACCGTAAAATTATCGGTAACCCCTCCGCTGACCTTGACCATAGGCAATGCCGCCAACGTCAAGCTCAGCTACAATAACAGGCCCATAGACATTACTCCGCATCCGCCCGCTACCGTGGCGAAACTTACGCTTCCTTAAGAATCCCGCATTCCATGTTTAATATCCAATTACCACGCCAGACTACCCGCACCGTCCTGATCGGAAAAATAGCCGTCGGCGGCCAGCATCCTGTCGTCGTCCAGTCAATGACCAATACCGATACCGCCGACATAGCCGCTACGGTCGAACAAGTTTACGCCCTGTGGCGCGCCGGTTCGGAATTGGTACGGATCACCGTCAACACGATCGAAGCGGCGGAAGCCGTGCCGCGTATACGCGATGCTTTGGAAGCGCTGGGTTGCGATGTTCCGCTGATCGGCGATTTTCATTTCAACGGACATAAACTGCTGACCGGGGTCCCTGCCTGCGCCGAAGCTCTGGCTAAATACCGGATCAATCCGGGCAATGTCGGCAAAGGCAGCAAACGCGACGAACAGTTTGCCGCGATGATAGAAACCGCGTGCCGGTACGAAAAACCGGTACGTATCGGCGTCAACTGGGGCAGCCTCGATCAGACGCATCTTGCACGTATCATGGACGAAAACGCCCGACTGACTCAACCCCGAGAAGCAGCATGGGTAATGCGCGAGGCGTTAATCACCTCGGCGCTGGAATCGGCCGCCAAAGCCGAAGAGATCGGCCTGGGCCGCGACAAGATCATCCTTTCCTGCAAATTGTCGGGGGTGCAGGATTTGATCAGCACTTACCAGGAACTGGCGTCGCGATGCGATTACGCCCTGCATCTGGGTTTGACCGAAGCCGGCATGGGCTCGAAAGGCATCGTCGCCTCGACTGCCGCAATGGCCGTATTACTGCAGCAGGGCATCGGCGATACGCTGCGCATTTCGCTTACTCCTGAACCCGGCGGCGATCGCACGCAGGAAGTCGTTGTCGCGCAGGAAATTCTCCAGACCATGGGTTTGCGGTCTTTTACGCCGATGGTGATCGCCTGCCCCGGCTGCGGGCGGACGACCAGCACGGTATTCCAGCATCTGGCGCGGGATATCCAGCGTTATCTGCGCGATCAGATGCCTGTCTGGCGCAAACGATACAGCGGCGTAGAAACCATGAACGTCGCCGTCATGGGTTGCGTCGTCAACGGGCCGGGCGAATCCAAGCATGCCAACATCGGCATCAGCCTGCCCGGTACCGGCGAAATTCCGGTGGCGCCGGTATATGTCGACGGCGTCAAAACCGTCACCCTGAAAGGCGAACGGATCGCCGAGGAATTCCAGGCGATTGTCGAAAACTACGTCCAAAGCCATTATGCGCCAGCCACCGCCGCCCCGCATACCAAAACCATCGCAATCCATCCAGCCTGACCCATGAATAGCCCTATCCAAGCCATCCGGGGGATGAACGATATCCTGCCCGAA
>JAJYPZ010000038.1 GCA_021794855.1 Pseudomonadota bacterium
TTGCCTGCAAAGCTGGCAGAGCGGGCCGAAGCCATTAAATGGCTGATGTTCGAAGTGGCGAATATGTGTCCGATGACGATCGAGCTGTATCATTACATGCTGTCAGATACCGGGGATTTTCCGGCAAATATTATTCAGCGCTATAAAGACAAGCTGACAAGTTATTGCCGTATTCTCGACCGGCAACTGGAAAACCGCGACTATTTATGCCATGAATATTCCATCGCCGATATCGCACTCTATCCCTGGACGGTGATTCTGGAGGATATGGCCGAGATCGCCATTAGCGATTATCCTCAAATCCGGCGTTGGATCGCTACGATGGAACGGCGCAAAGCGGTATTGACCGAAACCGCGTAAAGCCGATCTTCCGGCCTGTCGCCCACAGTCAGCACTTCAAGGAACTCGGGATGCATATCTACCGTCTGACCCGTTTTCGCCCGGACGAATCGACCAGGAACCGCTTTGCTGTTTACTGGCTTTGCCGCATCATTCCCTATGACTCTTCCGGCCCAGCTTCTGCCAATGTAAGCCAGATGCACTGATTCTGACTTTCTTTCTGGATGGCCGCCAATGTTTCCCCGTGCAAATTCAATTCAGCCGGGCTCGGATGGATCACTTTAATCGATGCCGAAAAAGCCGTGTCGTCCCCTGCATATTGCTCGGGCTGGACATCCAGCGACATGATCAGGCTTTCCTGTCCCCGCGTCATGCCCAGATAAACCGCCGCGAGCAATTCCGCGTCGAGCAGTGCACCATGCAAGGTCCGGTTGGCATTATCGATCTCATAGCGGCGGCAGAGCGCATCGAGATTGTTTTTTTGGCCCGGATGCAGTTCTTTCGCCAGTTTCAGCGTATCCAGCACGTTCGCGCAATGCTGCTGCATCAAAGGTCGCCCTAACAGCGTCAACTCATGATTCAGAAAGCCGATATCGAACGGCGCATTATGAATCACCAGTTCGGCATCGGCTAAAAATTCCAGCAATTCGTCGGCAATATCGGCAAATACCGGTTTGTCTTGCAAAAATACGGCAGTTATTCCGTGTACCGCTTCCGCTCCGGCGTCGATCTCGCGTTGCGGGTTGAGATAGCGATGAAAATGCCTGCCGGTAGAACGGCGATTAACCATTTCCACTCCGGCCACTTCAATTATACGATGCCCCTGGCGCGGATCGAGTCCGGTCGTTTCCGTATCGAGAAAAACTTGTCGTACCATATCTGTTCCTATGCTCCTCTGTTGCCCATTCATGAACCGGTATTGCAGATTGTTGCCGGCGCCATGCGGAGGTTGCCTTACTGCCACCCTCTTCTGCCGTCTATCCTTCATCGAAGCGTAAACGTTTCATTCCTGTCGAAATAAAATCATCATATTTCAGTCATTTTGTCCTAAGTTTGCTCCGGTATATTTATTGGCAAAGCAGGTGCCTGAATATTAACCGTTTTTGAACGAAGGGAGCAATCACAATGAAGAAACAGAAAAATTATCGCCTTAAATTACTCGTACGTCTCATTATAAGCAGTATCCTGGTCACCGGCGCAGAAGTCGCCCTGGCGCAGGACACCGTCGATCTGGGTACCGTACAGGGTAGCGGTAACGCTTCCACCGACGCATCCGGCGATCCCGCCTCGGCGCCCTATCAGGCCCCGACCCAGGGCTCGCTCACCGCCACCGAACCGGTATCCATCATTAACCGGCATTATATCGAAGAGAACGCCGGCGCTGCGGCCAATTATCCCGACATTGCCCAGATTTCGCCGAGCATGTGGAGCGTGGATCCGAACGGTCCGGGCGGCATGGAATCGCAATCGGGCGGTCCGTTTCTGCGCGGATTCCAGAACGGTCAATATAACGTCACTTTCGACGGCATCCCTTGGGGCGATTCGAACGACTTCACCCAGCATTCCACTTCTTACTTCATGCCCCAGGATACCGGCGGCATAGCCGTCGATCGCGGCCCGGGCGACGCCAGCAATATCGGCAATGCCACATTCGGCGGCACCATAGCCGTTACCTCCAAAGATCCGCTGACAACTCCGACGTTCACGCCCTACGCCTCGGTCGGCAGTTTTAACAGCCATCTGGAAGGGGTGGAATACGATACCGGCATCATGCACAACTACGGCGATGCCAGCGCATTCATCGATTACAAGAATTTCTCGACCGACGGCTACCTGACCAACGCGGCGCAAAAACGCACCAACCTGTTCGTCAAATTCACCAAGCCGATCTCCGACAATACCCTGCTCACGCTGGTTGCGATGCAGAATACGCTGCATCAGAACGTCGCATCGGGCACTACCCTCGCGAACCTGCAGAAATACGGCAATAATTACGGGTTGAACGAAGACCCGACCAGCCAGAACTTCGCCGGCTACAACTACGACGACATCCATTCCGACTTTGAATATATCGGTCTGCAATCACAACAAGGCAGCTGGCATATCGACAACAAACTGTATACCTACGCTTATAATCACAACGGATTCAATGGGGCCGATCAGGGCGGGGCATTGCCTAACGGCACCGTTAATGCCAACGGCACCCTCAATCCCAACGACGTGCCGGGCAACCGAATGAGCATGGATTATCGTTCTTTCGGCGATATATTACGCCTTTCCGATGCAATCGGGTCAGGCTATCTGAATCTGGGCGCATGGATCGACCATCAAACCAACAGTCGCTCGCAATTCGAGATAGACTGGAGCAACGGAGGCGGCTTTAATTATATCAATAGCAATCCGCTGACTGGCGCACCGAGCCCCATCGACCGCCTGATGAACGACAGCCTGACCAGTGTGCAGCCTTATATCGACTATGCCTGGCAAGCAACGAATGCTCTGGTTATCACTCCCGGGTTGAAATATTCGTCGTTTACCCGCAATGTGGATGCTACCAATCTCCAGGGTACAGGCCTGCCATACAATGGCAGCGCGACCTGGAGCGCAGTGCTCCCCGCTCTGACTGCGCATTATGCCATTCAGAAAGACTGGTCCGCTTATCTGCAAATTGCAAAGGGATTTCAGGCTCCCAATCTCAGTACGTTTTATCAGTCCAATGTCGACCTGAGCACAGTCAATCCGGAAACGACCATGAATTATCAGCTCGGCACTACCTGGTCGAACAAACGAATGACGTTGTCTGCCGATATATACAAAATCGATTTCAATAACAAACAGGTTGCCACTCCCATCCAGAACGCCACCATTTATACCAACGTCGGCGGTGCGACCTACCAGGGATTCGAGACGGAAGATACCTATTACGTGGGACAGGGCTATAGCCTGTACGGCAATTATTCCTTCAACAGCGCCAAAGTGAACACGAATAACCAGTGGTTGCCCGATGCTCCGGAACATACTGCTGCGGCGGGAGTAATTTACAATCAGGGGCCAGTTTATGCGTCCTTGCTGACCAAGTTCGTCAGTTCCCGTTACGGCGATGTGGGACAAACCATACCGCTGGGCGCCTATGCGGTGACCAACTTCGCCACCAGCTATACGATCAAGCACTTTGCAAGCTGGGCCAAAGACGCCAACATCGGCTTCCAGATCAATAACATGCTCAATAATCAGAGCATTTATGCGCTGGGAACTTACGATGCCAACAATAACGCGATGTACTACACGCTGCCGGAACGCAGTTTTCAGTTAACTTTCTCGGTAAGCATGTAATAACGGGCAGCCGTCAACCATCCGGTCGGCGGCTGCACAAACAAGAGATGCCTCGGGGCAATAAAAGCATTGCCATTTACCCCAAATACACCCCCAGAATCGCTACGGCGACAGTCAGCAAACCCAGCAACAGATTGATCCCCACCGCTTTTCGTATTTGCCCCAGCGCAATACCGCCTGCCGGCCAATCCTGCGCGGAAACAGCACGTTTCAGACGCTTGAACGGTGCAAAAAAGACGTGCGCATACAGTAACATCATCAAAATTCCCAAGCCGAACATCGCCATGACATAGACCGGCGGTTTACCCATGCGCGCCATCATGAATAGCCCGCTACCGAGTATCAGCGCTACGGACAACCAGACCCAGGGGAAAAACCGGCTGAATACGCCCTCCCATAAATTCAGGCGCTGCGGCGGTTCGAGACGTTCCGCGGCCACCGGCCGAAGTGCCATATACGCGAAAAACATTCCCCCTACCCAGATCACTACGCTCAAGACATGCAAGAATTTTGCCAAAATCATTTCGTTTTTCCTTTATACGAAGAGAATGCGTTCATAGTTCGACTTCGCTTTGATCGAACAAATCCTGTTGCAGGATAAACTTTACCGGTCCATAACTCAACCGGTGTTCAGGACAGATGCCATGTACCGCCAGCGCTTGCAGATGCATAGCGGTTGGATAACCTTTATGCTGATCGAATCCATATTGCGGATATCGGTCGTGCAATCGCCGCAATTCCCTGTCGCGCGCGGTCTTGGCTAAAATCGACGCTGCGGAAATGGCGGGTTCCAGAGCATCGCCCTGCACGATAGCGCGGCTGGGAATGCTTGTTTCAGGGCAATGCAATCCGTCTACCAGAATTTCGTCGGGCATTACGCATAAGGCCATGATAGCCCGGCGCATGGCGAGCAAGCTAGCCTGCAATATATTTATGCTGTCGATTTCCGCGACAGTAGCAAAACCGATTGCATAAGCGCGAGCGCAGCGGACGATTTGCGCTTCGAGTTCATCCCGGCGCCGGGCGCTCAGTTTTTTGGAATCGTTCAGACCCGAAATGGGTTTATCGGGATGAAGTATCACGGCAGCGGCATACACGGGACCCGCGAGCGGTCCCCTGCCCGCTTCGTCCACTCCGCAGATCAGCCGCATTTTCCCGCCAGATACGGCATTACCGCGGCAGCCATCTTTTCCGCAGTATTCTGCTTCAGGCTGCGATATTGCCGGACAAATTCAATTTCCATTTCATGACACAGATTTTTATCTGTTAATAACGTATTCAAGGCTTCGGCCAGTTTCAAAGGTGTAGCCTGTTCTTGCAGCAGTTCGGGAACCAGACCGCGATTAGCCAGAATATTGGGCAAACCGACCCACGGCAGATAAGCTCGCTTGCGCATCAGCCATGCGGTGATCCCCGGCACTCGATAAGTAATCACCATAGGCCGCTGCAACAAGGCTGCTTCGAGCGCTGCCGTTCCCGACGCCACCAGCACCAGATCTGCGGCGATCATCGCATATTCCGCATGGCCTATCATGATTTGTATGGGCGGCGGATTAGGACAGGCATGCAAGGCCGTAATAAAAATTTCCCGGGTTTCGCGATTGACAAGCGGCGTCACAAAACGAAGACCGGGATGCTGCGCTTCGAGCAACTGAGCCGTTTCTATGAATAAGCGGGCATGCTGCCTGAGTTCGCTGGCGCGACTGCCGGGCAACAGCGCAATAATTCTGGCATCGAGGTCCATACCCAGACGTTTTCGCACCGCGTGACGATCCGGGCTTGCAGGCAGCATATCGGCCAAAGGATGGCCTACGAAAGTAACCGGAATGCCTGCTTTTTTGTAGATAGCTTCTTCGAATGGAAATACGACCAGCATACGCGATACGGCGCGAGCGATTTTTTTTATGCGCTCGCCGCGCCATGCCCAAATCGACGGGCTGACATAATGTATGGTCGGGATACCGCGCGCCTTCAAGTCGCTTTCCAGCGAAAAATTAAAATCCGGCGCGTCTATCCCTATAAACAAATCGGGAGGATCGGCCAATATGATCTGTTTCAGCTTGCGCCGTATACCCAGCAATTCGGGCAGATGACGTATCACCTCGACATAACCGTTGACCGAGAGTTTTTCCATGGAAAAAAGCGTACGGGCGCCGGCGAATATCATCTTGGGTCCGGCGATGCCATAAAACTCCACTCCCGGACAACGCGCTCTCAGAGCAGTAATCAGATGGCTGCCCAAGAGATCGCCCGATGGCTCTCCGGCTACGATGGCAATACGCGGCGGTCTTTGGGCAGCCATTTACCGTATGATTCCGCGCTCGGACTGCAATAAAAATTGCAGCAAAGGCTCGACTTCGACGATTTCATCTGCCAGAACGCGCAATTCGGCTTGCGCTTCGGGCAGGGTCAACCCTTTGCGATAGAGTATTTTATAGGCGCGTTTTAATCCAGCCAGCGCTTCGGCGGAATATCCCCGGCGTTTCAAGCCTTCGGCGTTCAGTCCATGCGGTGCGGCAGGTTGTCCCGCTGCCATGATAAAAGGCGGGATATCCTTGAATATCACGCTGGAAATTCCGGTCATGACATGAGCGCCTATTTTGCAGAATTGATGTACGCCGGTAAATCCGCCGAGTATCACATAATCGCCAATGTGGACATGGCCGGCCAAAGAGGCGTTGTTGGCGAACACGGTATGATTCGACACCTGGCAATCGTGCGCGATATGAACGTACGCCATGATCCAGTTGTCGTCGCCGAGACGTGTGACGCCTGCATCCTGTATCGTGCCTATATTGAAAGTACAGAACTCCCGGATCACATTGCGATCGCCGATTTCCAGCCGGGTCGGTTCGCCGGCATATTTTTTATCCTGCGGGATCTCGCCCAGGGAACAGAACTGAAATATCCGGTTGTCCCGGCCGATGCGGGTATGGCCGTTAATCACTACGTGCGGGCCTATATCCGTTCCGTCGCCGATGACGACATCTTTGCCGATAATGCTGTAGGCTCCGATGTGCACATGTTTGCCGATTTGCGCATCGGGATGGACCATCGCGGTCTGATGTATCATTGTCGATTTCATTCGTTAACGTAAAGTCGCCATCATTTCCGCTTCAGCGACCCGATGGCCGCCCACTTCAGCGTAACTCGCATATTTCCATATGCCTTTCAGGTTTCTCAGGATTTCCACATGCAATATCAGCTGATCGCCCGGGATAACGGGTTTTTTAAAGCGCGCCGCATTGATGCCGGCAAAATAAACGATCGCATCGCTGTCGGGCGGATTGCCTACCGTTTTAAACGACAGCAAGGCGGCGGCCTGAGCCAGCGCTTCCAGCACCAGTACGCCCGGCATGACCGGGTGCTTGGGGAAATGCCCGGCAAAAAAAGGCTCGTTCATGGAGACGTTCTTGATTGCGACGATACGTTTTCCCGGCTCTAGGCTCGTCACTCGGTCTACCAGCAAAAACGGGTAGCGGTGCGGCAGATACGCCATGATTTCACTTATTTCCATGCTATTCATTTTTTTTCTCCGTTGCGTCCATCTGCTTTTCCAATGCGCTCAAACGCTTAGCCATGCTGTCGAGATGACGCATCTGTACTGCATTTTTCAACCATACGCTGTGCTCTGAAAACGGCAATGCCGAAGTATACGTTCCGGCTTTGGTCAGCGATTTCGTGATTAGCGTATTGGTGGATATGTTGACCCCGTCGGCGATATCAATGTGACCGAATATCATCGCCGCGCCCCCTATCGTACAATGCGCGCCGATTTTCGCGCTGCCCGCAATGCCTGTGCAGGCGGCGATGGCGGTATGCTCGCCGATCTGTACGTTGTGCGCAATCTGGATCTGGTTGTCCAGCTTGACTCCGTCATGAATGATGGTATCGTCCAGCGCGCCGCGATCGACCGTTGTATTGGCGCCGATTTCCACATCGTTGCCGATGACGACGCGGCCTATTTGCGGAATTTTAATCCAGCGTCCGGCCTCCGGCGCCAGACCGAAGCCGTCGGCGCCGATCACGCATCCGGCATGCAATATTACCCGCTCGCCGATGGCGCAATGGTGATAAACCGTAACATTGGCATAAATCAGGGCGTCGGCGCCGATAACGCTGCCCGCGCCGATGACGCTGCCCGCGCCGATGACGCTGCCCGCGCCGATCACTGCGTCGCGTTCGATTACAACGTTGGCGGCAATATTAACATCAGCACCTATCCGCGCGGAAGGATGTACGCTCGCAGCGGGATGTATGCCGCTTTCTCCGCGCAATGGCGGATTAAACAGCGTCGATGCTTTGGCAAAATAGGAGA
>JAJYPZ010000039.1 GCA_021794855.1 Pseudomonadota bacterium
CGTGACAAGCTGGTGGCCGATTTGAACGGGCTCGGTTTCGTCGTGCTGCCGTCGGCGGCGAATTTTATTTTCGCCCGGCATCCGCAATTCGAGGGTGAACGCCTGGCGTCCCTGTTGCGCGAGCGGCATATCATCGTCCGTCATTTTCGCCAGCCGCAACGCATTGCGCCGTTTTTGCGCATTACCATCGGTACCGATGCGCAATGTCAGGCGCTGACGGACGTTCTGGCCGGGATCGTATCGGGAGGGGCGGAAACCGTTGCGCCGCAGGGCATCTCAAGTTGTTAATTAACGAGCCCTAAGATACACTACAAATATTATGCGTACAGCTCAAATTACCCGCAATACACTGGAAACGCAGATTAGCGTAAAGCTGGATCTGGACGGAACAGGCAAAGGACTTTTTAATACCGGCGTTCCGTTTCTGGACCATATGCTCGACCAGATCGCCCGTCACGGCATCATCGATATCAGCATCGAGGCGGCGGGCGATTTGCATATCGACGCGCATCATACCGTTGAAGACATCGGTATTGCCTTGGGTCAGGCGCTGGCGCAGGCAGTCGGCGATAAAAAAAGTCTGCGGCGCTACGGTCATGCTTACGTTCCGCTGGACGAAGCCCTGTCGCGCGTGGTGCTCGATCTATCCGGTCGCCCTGGCCTCGAATATCGGGTCGAATTTACCCGCGCTGCCATAGGGCAGTTCGACGTCGATTTGATCCACGAATTTTTTCAGGGACTGGTGAACCACGCCGGCATCACTTTGCACATAGATAATTTGCACGGCGTCAATGCGCATCATCAGGCCGAAACCATATTCAAGGCATTCGGCCGCGCTTTGCGCATGGCGGTCGAGGTCGACCCCCGCATGAACGGCGTGCCTTCCACCAAAGGCACGCTATAGGATGAACAGCAAGGTCGATATTGCCGTTATCGATTACGGCATGGGTAATTTACGCTCCGTATCCAAAGCCCTCGAACACGTAGCGCCGGATGCCGTCGTCGCAGTCACCGCCGACGCCGGCATCATCCGCGATGCCGCTCGCGTTGTCTTTCCCGGCGTAGGTGCGATGGCCGAATGCATGCACGAGTTGCGGCAGCGCGGTCTGGTGGAAGCAGTGCGCGATGCCGCCGCCAGCAAACCGTTTCTGGGCATCTGTCTGGGCATGCAGATGCTGTTCGAGCACAGCGAAGAAGGCGATGCGGCCGGATTGGGCATATTGCCGGGGCGCGTGCGCCGCTTCGCCGACGCCGCCATGTACGACAACCGCAACGAGCGCCTCAAGGTTCCGCACATGGGCTGGAACGAAGTGCATCAAGCCATGCCCCACGCTCTCTGGCACGGTATAGCCGACGAAGCGCGATTCTATTTCGTCCACAGCTATTATGTGGAAGCCGGCGACCCCGCGATAGTCGGAGGTTATAGTCACTATCCCTTTCCGTTTACCTGCGCGGTCGCTGCCGGCAATATCTTTGCAGTACAATTCCATCCGGAAAAGAGCCAGTCGGCCGGACTTGCGCTACTCGCCAACTTTACGGCCTGGGACGGCAATCCGTCCGCCTCCGGCGTCGCTGTTGCGCAACTCGAATGTTCTGGGCTAACTTCTCCTTAATATTTTATGTTAATTGATTTAGATATCTCGTCATCATGCTGATCATCCCTGCTATCGACCTCAAAGACGGTCATTGTGTGCGCCTCAAACAAGGTTTGATGGAGCAATCCACCGTATTTTCAGAAAATCCCGCCGAAATGGCCCGACATTGGCTTGAACAAGGGGTTCGGCGGCTGCATCTGGTCGACCTCAACGGCGCTTTTGCCGGTAAGCCAGTTAACGGCAAAGCAATTCGCGACATAGTCGATGCGGTTGGTTCCGAAGTGCCGGTCCAGCTCGGCGGCGGCATACGCGATCTCGATACGATTGCTCGGTATCTGGACAGCGGCGTACGCTACGTCATCATCGGCACCGCTGCGGTTAAAACCCCGGGATTTCTGCATGATGCATGCAATGCGTTTCCCGGCCAGATTATCGTCGGCCTCGACGCCAAAGACGGCAAGGTAGCGGTGAACGGCTGGTCCAAACTCACTCATCACGACGTCATCGATCTGGCGCAAAAATTCCAGAATTACGGCGTCGAAGCGGTGATTTATACCGATATCGGCCGCGACGGCATGCTCTCCGGCGTCAATATCGAGGCTACGGTGACGCTGGCGCGCGCGATTACCATTCCGGTCATAGCCAGCGGCGGCATCACCAATTTGGACGACGTGCGCAATTTATGCGCCGTCGAGCACGAAGGCATCAGCGGCGCGATAACGGGCAGGGCGATCTACGAAGGCACGCTCGATTTCGCTGCGGCGCAGGCGCTCGCGGACGAGCTGGCGTAATGGGACTGGCCAAGCGCATCATTCCTTGTCTCGACGTCAGTGCAGGTCGCGTCGTCAAGGGGGTGCATTTTGTCGGTCTGCGCGATGCGGGCGATCCGGTGGAAATCGCCCGGCGCTACGATCGCGAAGGCGCAGACGAGCTGACGTTCCTGGATATTACCGCCAGCATCGAGCAGCGCGACCTGATTCTGCCTATCATAGAAGCGGTCGCCTCCGAAGTGTTTATACCCCTGACGGTGGGCGGCGGGGTGCGTGAAGTGAACGACGTACGGCGCCTGCTCAATGCCGGCGCCGACAAGGTCAGCATCAATACGACGGCGGTGACGAATCCGCGTATCGTCGCCGATGCCGCCTCGCGTTTCGGTTCGCAATGCATCGTCGTCGCGATCGACGCCAAAGCGAACGAAAACGGCGACTGGGAAGTATTTATACACGGCGGTCGTACCGCTACCGGACTGGATGCGATCGACTGGGCGGTTAAAATGCAGGCACTGGGAGCAGGGGAAATTCTGCTGACCAGCATCGACCGCGACGGCACCAAAAGCGGCTTCAACATTCCGCTGACCAGTGCCGTTGCCGAAGCCGTCAGCATACCGGTGATCGCCAGCGGCGGCGTAGGTACTCTGCAGCATCTGTCCGATGGTATACTTTTAGGCCGCGCCGATGCGGTACTGGCAGCGAGTATCTTTCATTTCGGCGAATATTCGGTACAGGACGCCAAAGAACACATGAAACGAAACGGAATAGAGGTGAGACAATGAATGCGCAGGAGAGTCATTGGCTCAGTAAGATCAACTGGTCGGATATCGGTCTGGTCAACGTCATCACCCAGGATGTACATACCAATGTCGTGCTGATGGTGGCCTGGATGAATCGTGATGCGCTGAAACGGACGGTCGTGTCGGGCGAGGCCGTGTACTGGTCGCGTTCGCGGAAAAAACTCTGGCACAAAGGGGAAGAATCCGGCCACACGCAGAAGGTACACGAGATCCGACTCGATTGCGACGGCGATGTGATTTTGCTGAAAGTTGAACAAGTAGGCGGTATAAGCTGTCATACTGGACGTCACGATTGTTTTTTCCAGAAGCTGGAAAATAACGAATGGGTCGTTACCGAGCCGGTGTTGAAAAATCCGGCAGAAATTTATAAATCATGAGCGATATACTGGACAGGCTAGGCGCGACGCTAGTGGCGCGTAAATCGGCCGCGGCGGACTCGTCCTACGTCGCCAGTCTGTATGCAAAAGGCCTTGACAGCATACTTAAAAAAATCGCCGAGGAAGCCGCCGAAACCATCATGGCGGCCAAAGATGGCGATATGGACCAGATCGTGTACGAAGTGGCCGATTTGTGGTTCCACAGCATGATATTGCTGGCAGACCGCGGGCTAAGCCCGCAGGACGTATTGAACGAGCTCGCTCGGCGCGAAGGCGTGTCGGGGCATAGCGAAAAAGCCAGCCGCAAGGATGTGACATGAGCGAATGCGTATTCTGTAAAATCGTCGACGGCGAATTGCCGAGTCGAAAAGTCTACGAAGACGAAGAAATACTGGCTTTTCACGATATCAGCCCGCTGGCGGCGGTACATTTGTTGATTATTCCCAAAGTGCATATTACTTCGCTGGCGGATTGCACTTCGGAACATCAGGATTTGCTCGGCCGGATGCTGTTGCTTGCACCGCGGCTGGCTAAAGAGCACGGTCTGGACGCGGGCTTTCGTACCATTATCAACACCGGGCGCGGCGGCGGCCAGACCGTATTTCATTTGCATATAAACATGTTCGGCGGCGACAGGCCGGTACAAAGCTAATCGAAGGAGGCAGTATGGGCAGCTTCAGTATATGGCATTGGTTAATCGTATTGGTGATCGTACTGGTGATATTCGGCACGAAAAAATTACGCAATATCGGCGGCGATCTCGGCGGCGCAGTCAAAAACTTTAAGGAAGCCATGAAAGAAGGCGAAGCGGGCCGGCTTGAAGAACAAAATACGCCGCATACCATGGAAGGCGAAGTCAAAGAAAAAACCAAGGTATAACCATGTTTGGCGTAGGTTTTTCCGAACTCTTGCTGATAGGCATCGTGGCTTTGGTCGTGATCGGCCCTGAACGCCTGCCTAAAGTCGCACGTACCGCGGGTTTGCTGCTGGGACGTTTGCAGCGTTATGTGGCAACGGTCAAAGCCGATATTTCGCAGGAAATGCAGCTGGAGGAACTGCATCGAGCCAGTGCATCCCTGAAAGAAAGCATGCAGAACACCCGGCAAGAGATAGGCAGCGCTATCAGCGATCTGCATCAAAGCATCCATATTCCTCCCGACGCGGCAGAAAACCCGGAAATGCCGAGTATCCTGAAGGCTGACAATGCCGCGACAGGCAGCACAACAGAAGCAACCGAAGACAGCAGGCAAATCGAATTGCCGCTGGGAACGCCCGGCGTCACGACAGAGCACGCCGTATCGCAGCATTTCGCTGCTCATCAGCCGCCGGCCGAACAAAACGTCCATACCGATAAGACTGATCCTGCCGCATGAGTGATAGCGAACTGCAGGAAAGTTTTATTTCCCATTTGATCGAATTGCGCAACCGCCTGCTGCGCGCGATATTGTCGGTGGTGATCGTATTTCTTGGTTTGTTTCACTGGGCCAATCAGCTCTACAGCCTGCTGGCCCGACCCTTGTTGCGGGCATTGCCCAAAGGCGGCCAGCTTATCGCCACGGAAGTCACAGCGCCTTTTTTCGTCCCGCTCAAGGTCACCATGATGGCGGCCTTCCTGATTGCCCTGCCATATATTCTCTATCAAATCTGGGCGTTTATCGCCCCCGGCTTGTACTCGCATGAAAAGCGTCTGGGCGTCCCGCTCATTATCGCCAGCGTAATACTGTTCTTTTGCGGTATGTCTTTCGCCTATTTTCTGGTATTTCCTATCGTTTTCGGCTTCATTACCGGCGTCGCGCCCGTAGGCGTAGCGGTCATGACCGATATCAGCAAATATCTTGATTTCGTTATGACCATGTTTCTGGCATTCGGCATTACTTTCGAAGTGCCGGTCGTCGTCGTCCTGCTCGTTAAAGCCGGACTCGTCAGCGTCGCCAAACTGCGTGAAGTCCGACCCTACGTCATCGTCGGCGCTTTCATCGTCGGCGCAATTTTCACCCCACCCGACGTCGTATCGCAAACCATGCTTGCATTGCCGCTGTGGCTGCTCTATGAAGCGGGAATTATCGTTGCGAGCTTCGTCAGCCAGCCTGCGCCTGCCGAAGAGGATTATCAGCCGCTTACCGATGCGGAAATGGAAAGCGAGCTTGACAAAACTGAGTAGGGGTCAGGCGGGGTCAGGTCAGGCGGGGTCAGATCTAACATTCTAACATCGCACCGTTATTTATTCGCTTTTATTCTTCATTCCCTCAAATTGCCGTAAAGCACGACTTACTGTCATATAGTGAATATTGAACCCGTCGGCGATTTCTGTCATGGTATAGGCCCCTGAAAGATAAGCCTGTGCTATCGCTTCATTTCTTATGGGATAGTGTTTCTGATATTCAGTCAGGGATAAGGCAACCGCTTTGCGCTGGGCCTTCGAAACTTCACGCAAAGCTTCGGGTTTATTTGGCTGCTGAAAATGTGCCACAAAAATATCATCGCCGAGTAATAATTGATGTCTGGCATTACGGATCGGGCTAGGCAATCCTTTCCCCGCTTTGATAAATTGATAATACCTTTGGCGTGCTTCTTCTCTCTCCGTTCCAAATCGGCTAAGTAACCAATCCGTGTCCAGCCATGCTGGTGCCGGTGCGAGTCCCATAATAGAGCAGTAACTGCTCCAGTGCCATTCTTCAAGCGATTCCACCATGCGCGCGCGTATCGGATTCAGTATCACATAACGGGATAACTCCAGTAAATAAGATTCCTTTTGTACCAAAATCGCCTTATATCTGCCTTGAAAAAGATGGCCTACCAAACTATGGCGACGATTGACACGTTGTGTATAAATTCCGTTTAACTGCTGCATTCCCCGCGATAAATTACCATCTATCGTCTCAACCAATAAATGATAATGATTAGTCATCTGGCAAAATGCATGCACTACCCAATTAAATCGTGTGCAAATATCTCCCAGCAAATCCAGCCAATCGTCACGATCTTTTTCGCTTAAGAAAATATTCCCTTGACGATCTCCGCGAGCGGTTACATGATATAACGCCCCAGAAAATTCTAACCTTAGCGGTCTAGCCATGATGTATATTACCCAATTATGTACAATTGAATAATATATCATTATTGATTAATTTTAAAAGGTTAAACGCGCTGGTTTTTATAAAGTTAAAATTGTAATTAAGCGCTGAAACGTAAGGGCTTCTGAACTAATCCCCGCTCGCTTTTATTTGAAATGTTGGAATGTTAGAACTCGTATCATTCCCCTACCTGCACTAAAGGCGAAAGTATTAAACTACCTATCGTGATTGAGCAGGCTGAGTCGGGAGACATCGGCGAGAATTTAGGTCAGTTCCATCGGGATTAAACTTGTGGGTCAGATAGGTGCCCCGGCTCATTTCACGTTTATCACAAACCGAACGGTAACTTGGGTCAGCTTGGCTTTTTGCCAAGTCAGAACCTGCATACGAGGAAGGTTAAAACGATGAATCAAGCCATGCAAGTCATTTCCACCTTTGTAGGGATCGATGTTTCCAAACGTAAACTGGATATTGCCGTGCTCTTGAACGGCAAAGTCAAATCCAAGGTCGTAGCCAACGATCCATCCGGCTTTGCCCAGTTGGATAACTGGCTGCGTGAGCGCAATATCAGCTGTACCGACACACACCTTTGCCTTGAAGCTACCGGCCCTTACAGTGAGCAGGCCGCGCTGGCCTTGGTCAGCTACGGCTGGATTGTCAGTGTGGTGAATCCTGCGCGTATCAAAGGTTTTGCCCAGAGCGATCTGGTACGCAACAAGACCGACCGGGCCGATGCAGCACTCCTTGCACGGTTCTGTGCCGCCCTACGACCCAGCGTCTGGACGCCACCCAGCCCAGCCTATCGTCAACTACGCGCCATGGTGGAACGCCTGCAAGCGCTAAAAGACATGCACCAGCAAGAAGCCAACCGATTGGAAGCGCATCACGCCAGCGGGGAAATCACAGTCCTCCCCAATATTGAAAGCCATATTGCCTGGTTAGCCAAAGAGATCACCGAGTTGCAACGTAGCATCAACGATCATATCGACGGCCATCCCGAACTGAAACAGGATGCCGATTTGATTGCCAGCATCCCCGGTATAGGGGAAGTGACGGTGGCCAAGGTGCTGGCCTATGCAGGCGATATCCGCCGCTTTGCCAACGGCAAGGCATTGGCGGCCTTCATCGGTGTATCACCCAGACAGCGGCAATCAGGCAGCTCGGTCAAGGGCCGCACCATGATTTCCCGAACTGGCCATGCCGATTTGAGGAAGGCCTTGTATATGCCGGGCATGGTGGCGCTTCGCCATAATCCTGTGCTACAGACATTTGGGGAAAGAATGAAGGCAAACGGGCTCGTGCCGAAGGCGGTCATCGGAGCGGCCATGCGCAAGCTCGTCCATATCATCTATGGCGTGG
>JAJYPZ010000040.1 GCA_021794855.1 Pseudomonadota bacterium
CATATTAATCATCGGTGCAGGTCCTATCGTTATCGGGCAGGCTTGTGAATTCGATTATTCCGGCGCGCAAGCCTGCAAGGCGTTGCGCGAGGAAGGTTATAAAATCATCCTGGTCAACTCCAACCCGGCGACGATCATGACCGATCCGGATATGGCCGATGTCACGTATATCGAGCCGATTACCTGGGGCGTCGTCGAAAAAATTATCGCCAAAGAGCGACCCGATGCGCTCTTGCCGACCATGGGCGGCCAGACTGCATTGAATTGCGCGCTCGACCTGGCCCGGCACGGAGTGCTGGAACGTTATGGCGTAGAGATGATCGGCGCGTCGCGCGACGCTATTGATATGGCGGAAGACCGCGAAAAATTCAAACAGGCTATGACCCGCATCGGTCTGGCTTCGCCACGCTCATCGATTGCGCACAGTATGGAAGAAGCGTTACAAGTGCAGGCAGTAATGGGTTTTCCCACGATTATCCGGCCTTCGTTTACGATGGGTGGCACGGGCGGAGGTATTGCTTACAATAAAGTAGAATTTCTCGAAATCTGCGAACGCGGGCTCGAAGCGTCACCGACTCACGAACTGCTGATCGAAGAATCGCTGATTGGCTGGAAAGAGTACGAAATGGAAGTCGTGCGCGATCGCAAGGATAATTGCATTATCGTCTGCTCCATAGAAAATCTGGACCCGATGGGGGTGCATACCGGCGATTCGATTACGGTTGCGCCGTCGCAGACGCTGACCGATCGCGAATACCAGATCATGCGCAATGCCTCGATCGCCGTATTGCGCGAGATCGGGGTGGAGACCGGCGGTTCGAACGTGCAGTTCGGCATTAATCCGGTCGACGGCCGCATGGTGGTGATCGAAATGAACCCGCGCGTCTCGCGCTCCTCGGCGCTGGCATCCAAGGCCACCGGTTTCCCCATCGCCAAGATTGCGGCGAAACTGGCGGTCGGTTATACCCTGGACGAACTGCAGAACGACATTACCGGCGGCATGACGCCGGCCTCGTTCGAGCCCAGTATCGATTATGTCGTAACCAAAATTCCGCGCTTCGCGTTTGAAAAATTTCCGCAGGCCAACGATCGCCTGACCACGCAAATGAAATCGGTGGGCGAAGTGATGGCGATAGGCCGCACTTTCCGCGAATCTTTGCAGAAAGCCTTGCGCGGCCTGGAAACCGGCATGGACGGACTGAATTCCCTGAGCAGCGATCCGCGTGTCATAGAGGCCGAAATCGGCAATCCCGGTCCGGATCGCTTGTGGTACGTGGCCGATGCATTTCGTATCGGCATGAGTCTGGAAGTGATTTTCCAGTTCACTAAAATCGATCCCTGGTTTTTGGCGCAGATCGAGGCTTTGGTCGCAGATGAAGCCGGGCTGGCGGGACGTCAGTTGCATGAACTCGACGAGCGGGAATTGCGGCGGCTCAAGCGCAACGGTTTTGCAGACCGGAGGCTGGCCGAACTGCTCGGTTGCGACAAGCATGCGGTACGCGCCCAGCGCTGGGCGATGGGCATCCATCCGGTTTACAAGCGGGTCGATACCTGCGCGGGCGAGTTTGCATCGCATACCGCGTATATGTATTCGACCTATGAAGAAGAATGCGAAGCCCAGCCGACCGACCGCAAGAAAATCATGGTGCTGGGCGGCGGTCCCAACCGTATCGGACAGGGCATCGAGTTCGATTATTGCTGCGTTCACGCCGCATTGGCATTGCGCGAAGATGGTTACGAGACCATCATGGTCAACTGCAACCCCGAAACCGTGTCTACCGATTACGATACCTCCGACCGTTTATATTTTGAATCGCTGACGCTGGAAGATGTGCTTGAAATCGTACGCGTCGAAAAACCGGTAGGCGTGATCGTGCAGTACGGCGGTCAGACGCCGTTGAAACTGGCGCGGGAATTGCAGGAATTTGGCGCGCCGATTATCGGCACGACTCCTGATATGATCGATTGTGCCGAAGACCGTGAACGTTTTCAGCAGATGCTGATGGGGCTCGGTTTGAAGCAACCGCCGAACCGGACCGCGCGCTCCGCTCAGGAAGCGCTTAAGCTGGCGGCGGAAATCGGGTATCCGCTGGTCGTTCGTCCGTCCTATGTGCTGGGCGGCAGAGCGATGGAGATCGTACGGGCCGAGGAAGATTTGCAACGCTATATGCGCGAGGCGGTCAAAGTATCGAACGATTCGCCGGTATTGCTCGACCGCTTTCTTAACGATGCGATAGAGATTGACGTCGACGCCGTCTCCGATGGCGTAGACGTGGTGATCGGCGGTATTATGGAGCATATCGAACAGGCTGGCGTTCATTCCGGCGACTCGGCATGTTCTCTCCCGCCCTACAGTCTGACACCGGCGATCCAAGACGAAATTCGCAGCCAGACGGTCGCGATGGCGCGGGCCTTGAACGTTGTAGGGTTGATGAATGTGCAATTTGCCTTGCAGGGCGACACCGTTTATGTACTGGAAGTCAATCCGCGCGCTTCGCGTACCGTTCCCTTCGTGTCGAAAGCGACCGGTTTGCCGCTGGCAAAGGTTGCGGCACGATGCATGGCCGGTATTTCCTTGCGGCAGCAAAGCGTAGACAAGGAAATCATACCGCCTTATTATTCGGTTAAGGAAGCCGTTTTCCCTTTTGCCAAATTTCAGGGTGTAGATACCTTGCTGGGTCCCGAAATGAAATCGACCGGCGAAGTTATGGGGGTAGGTCGAACTTTTGCTGAAGCGTTTGTCAAATCGCAATTAGCAGCAGGCGTAAAACTACCCAGCGGCGGACAGGCGTTCATAAGCGTACGAAATGCCGACAAGGCAAGAATTGTCGAAATCGGCGCACAACTGATCGAACTGGGGTTCGTATTGATTGCAACCCGGGGTACGGCGGCGGCGCTCAATGCCGGCGGTTTGGCGGCTATCGTCGTAAATAAGGTCACCGAAGGTCGTCCCCATATCGTCGATATGATCAAAAACAACGAAATCAGCCTCATCGTCAATGTCGTCGACGACAAACGGGCAGTACTCGATTCGGTGGAAATACGCCGGGTCGCTCTGGCACAGAGGGTTACGTATTACACTACGCTGTCCGGAGCGCGCGCCGCCTGTATTGGCATGCGGGCGATGAAGGAATTGCAGGTATACGATTTACAAGGATTACATGGGCAGATTCCTGCCTGAGGACTAGCGATATGAATACGATGACGAAAATCCCTTTGACAATCAGGGGCGCAAAGTTATTGCGCGATGAATTGCATTATTTGAAAACAGTCGAACGGCCTTCTGTCATTACAGCTATCGCCGAGGCGCGCGCGCAAGGCGACTTGTCGGAGAATGCCGAATACGATGCGGCCAAGGAAAAACAGGGCTTTATAGAAGGTCGCATCGCCGATCTCGAGGGCAAGCTTTCGACAGCGCAAATTATCGATCCGGCGAATCTGGAAGCGGAAGGCCGGGTGGTTTTCGGCGCTACGGTTGAGCTCGAAGATCTCGAGAGTGGCGATGTGGTGACGTATCAGATTGTCGGCGACGACGAGGCGGATATCAAGAGCGCAAAAATTTCCATCAGTTCGCCGATAGCCCGCGCTTTGATCGGCAAATACGAAGGCGATACCGCCGATGTGCAGGCCCCTGGCGGTGTTCGGCAATACGAAGTGCTCGATGTCAAATATATTTGAAGAGGGCGGCAATCCGCATGGCTAAGTTACCCGACGGGCTGGCTAAAATCGCTGTGACCGCGTGGGTAGGCGGCCTCTGGGCGGTCGGTTATATTGCAGCGCCGGTATTGTTTGCGCGATTGGCCGATAAACAGTTGGCGGGCAGTCTGGCCGGATCGATGTTTACCGTCATGGCGTGGGTAGGTATCGTCTGCGGCGTGTATTTGCTGCTTTACCGGTTGGCGGAATACGGCAGCACGGCATTAAAACAGGCATTTTTCTGGGCAACCCTGATTATGTTGCTATTTACGCTGGGCACCCATTTCGGTATCCAGCCGATCCTGGAAAGCCTGAAAGCGCAGGCGATGCCCAAAGCCGTCATGCAGAGCGTATTCAGCGACCGTTTCGCCCGCTGGCATGGAATTTCGAGCATCGTGTATTTAATGGAAAGTTTGCTGGGACTGGTCTTGTTATTCAAACAATCGGCCAAATAAAGAATGAAGCCATTCATCGAGCTCGTTAAACCGTTGGCAGGGAAGCTCTGCGTGACACGCTGCAAGCAATGAAGCCCAGCCGAACCAGTAAAGCCTGGATGCGCGAGCATTTGAACGATCCTTATGTCAAGCAGGCCAAAACGCAAGGGTACCGTTCCCGTGCCGCATTCAAGTTGGAAGAAATTAATCAGCGCGACAATTTAATTCGTCCCGGAACGTTGCTGGTCGATCTCGGTGCTACCCCGGGCGGCTGGTCGCAGTACGCGATCCGGCACGGTGCCCGCGTTATCGCACTGGATATCCTGGAGATGGAGCCTATCGCCGGCGTCACATTTATTCAGGGCGACTTTACGGAATCGGCTACGTTGCGTGAGCTCGAAACGGCGTTAAATAATCGGCCTGTCGATCTTGTTATTTCCGATATGGCCCCCAATATGAGTGGTGTTGCCAGTAGCGATCAGGCTCGCAGCGTTTATTTATGCGAACTGGCTCTTGAATTTGCGGGCAAATATCTGAAACCTGAGGGCGCGTTTCTGGTCAAAACTTTTCAGGGTGAAGGTTTTCAAACTTTTCTAGGCGCCATGCGCGCGAATTTCGAACAGGTACTGACGCGAAAACCCAAAGCTTCGCGGGATCGAAGCAGCGAAGTGTATCTCTTGGGCAAAAAGCTGCGTTAGTAGTTACAAATCCATTAAATTAGGTTTAGAATCAAAAGCCGTATTTAAAATTATGTGTGAATGCTCAGATGGGGCTTAACTAATGAATAATATGTTCAAAAATATTGCTATCTGGCTGGTCGTGGCTCTGGTGCTGATGACCGTTTTCAATCAGTTCAGCAATCATCAGACTACCCAGACGCAAATGGACTATTCGCAGTTCATCGATGAAGTGAAACAGGGGCAGGTCGCCAAAGTGGTGATAGAGAATCACATCATCAAAGGGATTAAAACCGACGGTAAACGGTTCAGCACCTATGCGCCCGCCGATTTCTGGATGGTCTCCGACCTGTTGAAAAACGGCGTCGTGGTCGAAGCAAAGCCGGAAGAAGAGCCTTCTTTCCTGATGAACATATTTATTTCGTGGTTTCCGATGTTACTTCTGATCGGGGTCTGGGTGTTTTTCATGCGCCAAATGCAGGGCGGCGGCAAAGGCGGTGCGTTTTCGTTCGGTAAAAGCAAGGCGCGTATGCTCGACGAATCCACTAACCAGATTACCTTTGCCGACGTGGCGGGTTGCGACGAAGCGAAAGAAGAAGTGTCCGAACTGGTCGATTTCCTGCGTGAACCTACCAAATTCCAGAAGCTGGGCGGGCGCGTGCCGCGCGGCGTATTGATGGCCGGCAGCCCGGGAACCGGCAAGACCTTGCTCGCCAAGGCGATAGCGGGCGAAGCGAAAGTACCCTTTTTCAGCATTTCCGGTTCCGATTTTGTTGAAATGTTCGTCGGCGTGGGCGCTGCTCGCGTGCGTGACATGTTCGAACAGGCTAAAAAACATGCCCCGTGCATTATTTTCATCGACGAAATCGATGCCGTAGGACGGCAGCGCGGAGCAGGTATGGGCGGCGGTAACGACGAGCGCGAACAGACTCTTAATCAGTTGCTGGTCGAAATGGATGGATTCGAAGGCTCGGCCGGCGTGATCGTTATCGCTGCTACCAACCGCCCGGATGTGCTCGATCCCGCTCTGTTGCGACCGGGCCGGTTCGATCGCCAGGTCGTTGTGCCTTTGCCGGATATCCGCGGCCGCGAACAGATACTGCTGGTGCACATGCGCAAGATTCCGAGCGCACCTGATGTCCGGGCAGATATACTGGCGCGGGGAACGCCGGGATTTTCCGGAGCTGATCTGGCGAATCTGGTGAACGAAGCCGCTTTGTTTGCAGCGCGCAGCAACAAGCGTCTGGTCGACATGCATGATTTCGAGCGCGCCAAGGACAAAATCATGATGGGCGCTGAGCGGAAAAATCTGGTCATGCCGGAAGACGAACGGCGTAATACTGCTTATCACGAGTCGGGGCATGCGGTGGTGGCTTATTTGCTGGACAAGACCGACCCGGTACATAAAGTGACGATCATTCCCCGCGGCCGGGCGCTGGGTTTGACGATGCAATTGCCTACCGAAGATCGGTACAGTATGGATCGCGTGCAGTTATTGCAAAATATTTCCGTATTATTCGGCGGCCGGATTGCCGAGGAAGTATTCATGAATCATATGACTACCGGCGCTTCGAACGACTTTGAGCGAGCCACCGAAATGGCACGACGCATGGTTACTCAGTGGGGCATGTCGCCGGCTATGGGGACTATGGTCTATGGCGAAAACGAAGGCGAAGTATTTCTGGGTCGCAGCGTGACTACGCATAAAAGCGTTTCTGAAGCCACCATGCAGAAAGTGGATGGGGAAATTCGCCGTATTATCGATGAACAGTATGCTATCGCGAGACAGATACTGGAAGAAAACCGCGATAAGGTAGAAGCCATGGCCAAGGCATTGCTGGAATGGGAAACGATCGATGCCGATCAGATCAAGGACATTATGGATGGTCTGCCGCCGAGACCGCCTAAACCTATCGCCGTCGGATCTGCTTCCCTACCGCCGTCGCAAGGAGGACCTACTCCTAACGCAGCCCCTACGGTAACGCCAGCAACGGGCGTCTGACATAAAAATTTTTTAAGAGCCGAGGAAACTCGGCTTTTATTTTGTATTTAGTAGAAATTCCAGGGGTTGCATGCATCTCATTTGCGGAAAAAAAACACTAGATCTGTCGCGTCCGCGGATTATGGGCATAGTGAACGTCACGCCGGACTCGTTTTCGGACGGGGGCCGGCACGCGACGGTTTCATCTGCCGTCGAGCATGCCATGCAATTAATTTCGGATGGTGCCGATATTATCGATATCGGTGGCGAATCGACCCGACCTGGCGCAGCGCCGGTAGAAATCGATGAAGAGATGGCCCGTATTATTCCGGTCATACGTGAGTTGAAAGACGGTAGCGCTATAATATCCGTAGATACCCGCCATGCCGAAGTCATGCAGGCTGCGCTCGATGCCGGTGCCGATATGCTGAACGACGTCAATGCGTTACAGGGACCGGGTGCAGTGGAAACGGCGATCGGTTCCAAAGCGGCCATCTGCCTCATGCATATGCATGGCGAGCCGAAGACCATGCAGCAAACGATATATTTCGACGATGTGATCCAGGATGTATATACTTTTCTGCAGCAGCGCATAGCTGTTCTGACCCAAGAGGGTATGGATAAAGAGCGCATGCTGATCGATCCCGGTTTTGGCTTTGGGAAGACGTTACAGCATAATTTACAACTTCTGAAGCATCTGGATCGATTTGCAGACTTGAATTTGCCGATATTGGTGGGGATATCGCGTAAAACCATGTTAGGCGCATTGACGGGGCGTGGAGTCAGTGAGAGGGAAGCGGCCGGTCTTGCTGCAAATTTATATGCTCTGCAGCGCGGCGCGCATATCTTTCGCGTTCACGATGTGGCAGGATTGCGAGATGGTTTGATCGTTTGGAAAGCACTAGAGGACACACAATGATAAGACAGTATTTCGGGACGGACGGGATAAGGGGGCGAGTGGGAGAAGCGCCGATTACTCCGGATTTTGTCATGCGTCTGGGCTACGCTGCCGGTAAAGTGCTTGCCAGCGATCACAGTACGCTTGCTTATGGCGAGAATCCGGTGGTATTGATCGGCAAAGATACGCGTGTTTCAGGATATATGCTGGAAGCGGCGCTACAGGCAGGTTTATGCGCGGCAGGGGTTAATGTTCGCCTGGTAGGACCCATGCCGCCGCCG
>JAJYPZ010000041.1 GCA_021794855.1 Pseudomonadota bacterium
GCTCACGGTAGCATTGGTGCAATTTGCGGTACTGTACCGCAACGGCAAAAAAGCCGCCATGTCCACCCGCTCGGGCGAATTTGTCACCCTGCGCGAACTGCGTCATGAAGTCGGCAACGATGCGGCACGGTTTTTTTACGTGTTGCGCAAATCCGACCAGCATCTGGATTTCGATCTGGATCTGGCAAAATCGCAAACCAGCGATAATCCGGTATATTATATCCAATATGCCCACGCACGAATCTGCAGCGTACTGACGCAATGGGGCGGCGATACATCGGTATTGTCCGGAACGGATTGCAGTCCATTGACCAGCCGCTACGAAGTGGATCTGTTGCGGCGTCTGGCTGATTATCCGGATATCATCGAAACTGCAGCACGCGACTTGGCGCCCCATGCTGTCGCTTATATTCTCAAGGATATTGCTGCGGCCCTGCATGCGTATTACAACGCGGAACAATTTCTGGTCGAAGACACACTAATCCGGCATGCCCGTCTGGCGCTGATCGTCGCGACGCGCAATGTATTACGCAACGGTTTAACTATGCTCGGCATTTCAAGCCCGGCGCAAATGTAGAGGAAAACATGGCACGCACTACTCAATCTCGCTCCCAACCCCAGAGAAAGGGCGGTTCCGTCTGGTCGGGCATCATGATAGGCGTACTGGTAGGCGTGGTTGCCGCCGTCGCCGTAGCGGTATGGGTAGGACACAGCAATCCCTTTGCCGAACGCGCCGCTACCGCCAACAAAATCGCCAAAGGCAAACCGCAAACGGGGCAAGCCAGTGATCAGATCGTCGATCCACTGGCTAAGGCGACCGCTCCCCTCAATTCGCCGCGATTCGATTTTTACAAGATTTTGCCCGGGAACCAGAATTCGTCTGCGGGACAAAACGTTGCCAAAACTCAAGCTCCCGCTACCGAACAATTTTATCTGCAAGCCGGCGCATTTCCGAATGCCGAAGACGCCGACAATCTGAAAGCGCGCCTGGCCTTGATGGGCTACGAATCGGACATTCAGACCGTAGACATTCCTGACAAGGGAATCTGGCATCGCGTTCGACTGGGGCCTTATAAAGCAGAAGACCTTAAAAAAATACAGGCGAATCTGGCACAAAACAGCATTAATACAACTTTGGTAAAAATCAAGAGTCCTTCCGACGCCATGCCTTCCGCACCAAAATAAATCCCTAGGAGATCAGTATGCCTTTTCGTCGCGTAATCCTGATGTGCAGTCTGCTTTTAATCGCATTTTTACCATTCGGCAGCGCTGATGCCGCAATAACGGTCGATAAGGATTATACGATCCTGAGTCCGGAAATCGGCACGGATACACCTGACAAAATTGAAGTCGCCGAGTTTTTCTGGTATCACTGCCCGCATTGTTTCAACCTCGAACCCGCGCTGAATGCCTGGATTAAAAAAGCTCCGAAAGACGTTGCCATCCGGCGGATCCCGGCGGTATTAAACGCATCGTGGGTGCCGCTGGCAAAAACCTATTATGCGATGGAAGCCTTGGGCGTGGTAAATAAATATCATGACGATTTGTTTAACGCGATCCATCTCGAAGGTCTGGATACGAGCCAGGAAAGCAATATCTTCAACTGGGCCGGAATGATAGGCATGAACAAACAGGCATTCATCAATGCCTACCAGTCGTTCGGGGTACAAAGTAAAGTCATGCGAGCCTATCAACTGACCCGCGACGCCAAAATCACGGGCGTTCCCACCTTTATCGTCGACGGCAAATATTCGACTTCCGAATCCATGACCGGTAGCGAAGCCGCCTTATTCAGTACGCTGGATCAATTAATCGCCAAAGCGCGTAAAGAACACGCAGCAAAAGCCGCCCGCCAGAAATAATGTCCTGTCGGGGACTGGCTGAAGTCCCCGATAAAAATAAATTTGCGACGGAAATCCTTCAATACGTCAGGCCAAGTCCGGTATTGTCGCCATAGCAGGTCTAATCTATAGTAGACGCATACACAGCGGCATTCCGGAGGGGCTTCCTGCCTCAATCAAGATCGCCAATCCGCCCTCTGTCATACGCCCGTCATTAAAGTTTGTTACAAATCTCTTAAAATAACGTATCGGATTGCTTAATGAACATTTTGATGGTATCGGATGTGTATTTTCCCAGAGTCAATGGCGTTTCGACGTCGATCATGACATTAAGGCGCGAACTGAAAACCCTGGGCCATTCGGTAACTCTGATCGTCCCTTCCTACGGAAAGAACGAACCCCCGGAAACCGACATTATTCGCATCGGCGGTCGCAAAGTCCTGATGGATCCCGAAGACCGGCTCATGTCGTCTTCGGAACTGCAGCGGCTGCCCGGTTTGCTGCAAGGGCAGATTTTCGATCTGGTTCATATCCATACCCCGTTCCAGGCCCATTATACGGGACTGCGATTAGCGAAGCGCTTCGGTATTCCTTGCGTGGAAACCTACCATACGTTTTTCGAAGAGTATCTGTATCACTACATTCCGTTTCTGCCGAAATCGCTCATGCGCTATGTGGCAAGACATTTCTCCCGCCGGCAATGCGCCCAGATAGACGGACTCATCCTGCCCTCATTCGCCATGGAAGAAGCCTTGCAGCGATACGGCATCGATACATTCAGAAAGATCATACCTACCGGGATAGAGTTGTCGGATTTCGATTATTGCGACCATCATTCGTTTCGGCATAAGCATCGCATCGCCCTCGACCGTCCTGTGATTGTTTATGTAGGCCGCGTAGCATTCGAAAAAAATATCGAATTTTTATTGATCATGCTGTCTCAATTACGCCATACCTTGCCAGACATATTAATGATCATAGCCGGGGAAGGGCCGGCAGAAGCCAAACTGAAACGCGTCGTGGAAGGATTGAACCTGTCCGGGCACGTCTTGTTTGTCGGCTATCTGGAGCGGGCTACCGAATTGCCGGCCTGTTATCATGCAGGCGACGCATTCGTGTTTGCGTCGCGTACCGAAACTCAGGGTCTGGTATTGCTCGAAGCGATGGCGCTCGGCGTGCCGGTCGTATCTACCGCAATCATGGGAACTCGCGATATTCTGGCGGCTGGC
This sequence comes from Pseudomonadota bacterium, assembly GCA_021794855.1. Next base: position 3,071 of record JAJYPZ010000041.1, read on the forward strand.
AAAGGCTGCCGCGTAGCGCCGGACGATCCGGTCGGTTTTGCCGCAACGTTATACGAAGTGCTCACCGATGCGAGGCTTCGGGCACGCCTGAGCGCCGAAGCCCGGCAGCACGCACTCGAATGGAGCGCGCCGCGCATGGCAAGCCAGGTAAGCGATTTTTATAGACAAATTCTTGAAACCGCACCGGCACTCGGCGCTTCCGCCTTGACCGGTTAACGCCTGATTCCGCGCGACAGGGCCTGTTCGCGGTTTCATTTGCGGCGGCCCTCTGTAACTGGCCGGTCATGCAGCGTACAATAACCCCAATTTGTACTCAGCTCTCTATCATGGCCTTACCCGACCGCACACTACAGGTAATAAATACGTATGCCGCTTTCATACACGGCGTAGCGACCGCCTGCGTGCAGCCGCAATTACTGGCCGAATTGCAGCCGGTACTGACGCAAGCGGAACAGCAAGGATGGGGCAAACTGGTCGCCGCACTGAGGCTGGTGGTAGCCGGACGACGCGACAGCGGCGTTTATGCTAACCTGGACGACGACGAACGCATTATCGTGGAAGCGATACTGCGCGGCATCCAGGATCCCGCCACACTGCCCGACCCGGCGCAGACAGCCGATCCCGCCGCTGCGGCGCCCGGCCTGGCGGAAATGGTGCTCGCTTCCGCTCACGGCGATAGCGCCGCCGCGTCGGCACTGGCCAATATGGCCGAACAAATGGTCAAAGCCGGTGGCGACATGGCGAAATTGGGCGGAAATTTATACCGGATGGTAAATGGCGAACGCGATATCGATCTGCTCACGCGCGGCATGAGTGCAAAAGGACGCGCCCTGATAGAAAAATTGCTGGCGGAACTGGACCGTCTCCCTCATCGCGACAACGCATAACCGCTTGATCGCTCCTGCAGACGGATTACGAAGCCAACGCGATTCCGCCCCTCAATCTCTCCAATAATTTTTCGTGTATGCCGCCGAAACCGCCGTTACTCATAATCAGGACATGATCGCCGGATTGCGCTTCGGTCGCCAGCGCATCGATCAGAGTACTCATATCGCCGTAGACCCGCGCAACCGGACCCATCCCGGAAAACACGGCCTGCGCATCCCATGCCAGATTAGCGCTGTAGCAGAATACCGCGTCGGCGGAGCGCAGACTGGCGGGCAATTCCCGGTTCATTGCACCGAGTTTCATGGTATTGGAACGGGGTTCGAGCACGGCCAGTATTCTCGCGCTGCCGACTTTACGCCGCAAACCGTTCAGCGTAGTGGCGATTGCGGTGGGATGATGGGCAAAATCGTCGTAAACCGTTATCCCGTTGACTGTGCCGCGCACTTCCATGCGGCGTTTGACATTTTCGAAGCTGCCCAGCGCTGCACAGGCAACGGCGGGGGCAACGCCGGCATGGCGAGCGGCGGCGATAGCGGCCAGAGCATTGCGTACATTGTGCGCGCCGATTAACGGCCAATCCACTTCGCCCTGTTTTATCCCTTTAAAATACACGGCAAAGGCCGAGTCGCCGCCGTCGGCCTGCCAGCCGTCCGCCATGCCGAAATACTCTACCGGCGTCCAGCAGCCTCGCGCTATCACGCGCTGCAGACTGGCTTCGTCGTGCGGCGCAATAATCAGGCCTTCGCCGGGTACGGTCCGTACCAGATGATGAAACTGGGTTTCTATGGCGGCCAAATCGGCAAATATATCGGCGTGATCGAATTCCAGATTGTTCAGAATCACCGTGCGCGGACGGTAATGCACAAACTTGGAACGCTTGTCGAAAAAAGCCGTATCATATTCGTCGGCTTCGATGACGAAAAACGGCAATTCGGTCAGCCGTGCGGAAATACCGAAATTCTGCGGAATGCCCCCGATCAGGAAACCGGGCTGCAAACCGGCCTGTTCCAGGATCCAGGCGAGCATGGCAGAGGTGGTCGTTTTGCCGTGCGTGCCGGCGACAGCGAGCACCCACTTATCGCGCAACACTTGTTCGGCCAGCCATTGCGGGCCGGAAATATACGGCAATCCGCGATTCAATATCGCTTCCATCAACGGATTGCCGCGGGTGACGACATTCCCTATCACGTACACATCGGCTTTCAAGTCCAGTTGCGCCGGATCGTAACCTTCCATCAGTTCTATCCCCAGCGCACTCAATTGGTCCGACATCGGCGGATAGACGTTTGCGTCGCAACCGGTGACCCGATGACCCGCCGCCCGGGCAATGGCTGCAATGCCGCCCATAAAAGTCCCGCAGATACCTAAAATATGTAAGTGCATAAAAATAATGCCTGTCGTATGGAAAATCGGTTAATTCAGTCCTGCGCCTTCGACAACGCTGCCCTTGGCCAGATCTACCAGTATCGATGTGCCGGGTATGAGCGTGGCGACCGCCAGCAGAAAAATCTCGATGAATTCGGTACGCTCCTTTTCCGGCAAGGAACTGGTGTGGTTAAATGTACCGAACATCGAATCGTGGAACGCGGCGATGAACAGGATCTGTTTTTTCAGCTCGGGAATATTGTAGGGATCCGCGCCATCGCCCAGCTGGGCGATAACGACTTCACCCAGCTTGTCCTTGATGGAATTATATAAATGATTAATATATTCCGCCGCGCTGGCGCGTCCGTTTTCGTCTTGCAAGGTCAGCTCGGCACTGACTTTTTCGCCGCCTTTGGTTTTAAGCGCGACGTGTTTTGCGATAGGCCCGGACGATGCCGTGCCGCCGGGTTGAATAATCAAACTCATGTTTTTTCCTCATCGTCAGCAAATTTATCCTAAAGCAATATCCATAACCATAGCGGCAGGGTAAACAAAAACAGCAGTGCCGTCCATGCAATCGTTAAGGCGGCAGTTTCCACATCGAGCTGATAACGATCGGCCAGACTCAGCGACATCAGCATGGTGGGAACGCCGGTTTCGATCACAGCCGCAATTTGGGCATTGTGCAAAGTACCCAGCCAGAAACGCGTTATCAGCCAGACGGTCATGGGCAACAACAGCAATTTGACAGCTACGACCAGCCAAACCGCAGCTCCGGGCACCAACCGCTTCCACGGAATAGACAAGCCCAGCATCAGCAGCATAATGGGAACGGTCGGCTGGCCTATCATCCGCGCAGCATGAATGAGCGGCGTTACCGTCCAGCCTGAAAGGCTTACCGCTACTCCTGCGATAAACGACCAGACCGGGGGCAACAGCAGCCACGCTTTAACCGGGTTGACCCTAGCTGCTGTTGTACCGCCCGAACGCACTGCTATCCAGACACCGAGACTCCAGAGCATAGGCGTAGACGCACCCATATCGGCGAATGCGGCATAACGTCCGCCTTGTTCGCCAAACAGATAATGTAGCAGCGGATACCCCATAAACAGAACATTACCGAACATCCCGCACAATAATAATGCCGCCTTCGTCCGGTCCGATAAATTGCGCCCCAGCCGGGTCTGGTAAAAAACGACATACAAGCTTCCGCCGCCCAGGAGTATGCTTAATGCCAGCAGCAAGGGGACCGATAATAATTGCGCAGTAATATGCGCGCTGGCAGCGGCGGCGAACAGCAACGCCGGCGCAAACAGATTGATGGTTATCGTACTGATGTATCTGCGTACTGCGCGTACCCCGTCCTCGCCCAGACTGCGCCGCCACCAGGCCCCGGCAACGACCAGCAACGCCATGGGCAGCATGACTTCCAGTAGCAGATTCAAATAATAATTGATGGACATGGATCAGGCGCGGCGCAGGAATCTCGTTGGTATTTGCCGCAAAGCGGAGTTAACGCGTATTTTGATATCCGTCATAATATCAAACCTGCCGCCAGATACGAAAATTTTCTGCGGCCGCAAATCGCTTGCGTGTTGACATGGTGTCAAATCGACACTATCATATTAGTGTACTTTATACACTTAATCACATGGCTGACTATTGCTACGACTACCCGCATCCGGCGGTTACTACCGATATCGCGCTGTTTACGATTCTGGACGATACCTTGGCGATTTTGCTGATTCGCCGCCGTTCGCAGCCTTTTCAGGGCGGCTGGGCTTTGCCCGGGGGATTTGTCGACCCGGACGAGTGCCTGGAAGATTGCGCGTTGCGCGAGCTGGCGGAGGAAACCGGCATCACCGGCGTTTTTCTGGAACAGCTTTATACTTTCGGCAAACCCGACCGGGATCCGCGCGAGCGCATTATCAGCGTGGCTTACTACGCGCTTGCGCCCGCCGAAATACTGACGCCGGTCGCCGGTTCGGATGCGGCCGAAGTGCGCTGGTTTGCATTGAATGCGCTACCGGAACTGGCTTTCGATCACGACGAAATCATAGCCATGGCGCAGCAGCGCCTGCGCGCTAAACTGGATTACTCGACCGTGGCCTTCAGTTTGATGGCGGAAACCTTTACCTTGGGCGAATTGCAGAAAGTCTATGAAATCATTCGCGGCGAATCGCTGGATAAACGCAATTTCCGCAAATATATTTTATCGCTGAATTTACTGGCCGAATCGGGAGCGACCCAGCAAGGCTGCAATCACCGGCCGGCAAAGCTGTATCGCCTTGCCCGACCCGGCACCCTACATTATATACGCTAGCGAGATCATCATGTCTAATCGACCTGTCATACCGTTTCCGGCCATTCCCCGCATTATTGCGCCGCCCATGCAGGAGGAGCAGCTGGAAGACGCCGAACGCAGCAGCCTGATTTCGCGTATCCGGGATTTGATCGAACAGCAGAACGCCGTGCTCATCGCTCATTATTATACGTCTGCCGATATTCAGGATCTGGCCGAAAGCACCGGCGGTTGCGTTTCCGATTCGCTCGAAATGGCGCGATTCGGCCATGCGCATGACGCCGGCACATTGATCGTCGCCGGAGTTAAATTCATGGGCGAAACGGCAAAAATACTCAACC
>JAJYPZ010000042.1 GCA_021794855.1 Pseudomonadota bacterium
CGATCTCCGCTGATTCTTTCGGAACATGGCATCTATACCAAAGAACGCAGAATCGATTTATATCAAAGCGCCTGGATACGCGACAACCGCAATGTATTCGAAAAGGATCCGACGGAGGTCAGCTATTTTCGCGAATTATGGATGCGTTTCTATACTTCGCTGGGCCGATTATGCTATCAGCATGCCGACATTATTACCGCTTTATACGAAGCCAACCGGCAGCGCCAGATTACCGACGGCGCACCGGCGGAACGTACGCGCATTATCCCCAACGGGATCGATCTGGCTCGGTTTCAACCGGTGCGCGCCAGACGCCCCGATTTGCCGCCGCCGATTTTATGTCTGATCGGACGCATCGTCTCGATCAAGGACGTAAAAACATTTATCCGCACGATGCGTACCGTCGTCAATCGCATGCCGGAAGCCGAAGGCTGGATTGCCGGTCCCGAAGATGAAGATCCGGGTTATGCCGAGGAATGTCATAATCTTGTTGCAAGTTTAGGCCTGACCGAAAAAGTAAAATTTCTTGGATTTCAAAAAGTCGAAGTCATACTGGAACAAATCGGTCTGGTCGTCCTGTCTTCCATCAGCGAGGCGCTGCCGCTGGTATTGCTTGAAGGTTTTGCCGCAGGCGTCCCCGCCTTGACCACCGACGTCGGCTCCTGCCGGCAGCTGATCTACGGACTGGAACCGGAGGATCGAGCGCTCGGGGAGGCGGGCGCCGTCGTACGGATAGCCGATCCGCAGGCGATGGCCGCCGCCGCGATTGAGTTATTACGTCCGGAAAACTGGCTGCCTGCGCGCGATGCCGCCATTGCCCGCGTAGAGCGTTACTATACGCAAACCATCATGTTTCATGAATTCAAACAAGTTTATGAAGAAGCTCTAAAGGTTACGTAATGGCCGGGATCGGTTTCGAAATCAGAAAAATACTGCGCCGCGACAGCTATCTGTCGATGTTCAGCGCTTACGCCTATGCCGGCATTATCGGCTCGGGACCTTGGGTGTTGTCGATCCTGGGCGTGCTCGTCATCGGGATGATGAGTTTGGGAATGGTTATTCCGCACATCCTGATCACCCAGTTTCAGGTCACGGTCACACATCTGATTGCAATGAGTCTGATACTGACCGGATTTCTGCAGCTCGGTTTTACCCGTTATATCGCCGATCGGCTGTTCGAAAAGAAAACGGATGCCATACTGCCGAATTTTATCGGCGCAATATTCATAACGACACTGTTGGCAGGTATTCTGGGGCTGCTTCTGTCGTTTATCGCTTTCCCGCGCCAGAACGCTATTTATCGCATTTTGCTGATCGCCAATTTCGTCGTGTTATGCAACATGTGGATAGCAACCATATTCCTCTCGGGCATGAAAAATTACAAAGCCATACTGATACTTTACACCGCAGGTTATACGATAGCCGTATTGGCCGCTTTACTATTGCGGAAATTCGGTCTCAATGGATTATTGCTCGGCATTTTGCTGGGGCATTTCACGTTGTTCAGCGGCATGTTATTGCTGATATTGCGCTCTTATCCATCCAACCGCTTTATCGAATTCGATTTCCTGCGTAAAAACCGTATGTTTCTATCTTTGATATGGACCGGTTTTTTCTTTAATCTGGGCATCTGGATAGATAAATACATATTCTGGTACGCGCCGTCTACCGGCCAATCCGTCATCGGAATTTTTCATGCTTCGCTCATTTACGACCTGCCGATTTTTCTGGCTTATTTGTCGATCATTCCCGGCATGGCAGTTTTTCTGGTGCGGATGGAAACCGATTTCGTCGAATATTATCAAAAATTTTATGACGCGGTTCGCGACGGCGGTACATTAGACCGTATAGAAGAAATGCGGGACGAAATGGTCGGCACCGCCCGCCAGGGCATATTCGAAATCATCAAGATCCAGGCTATGGCCGTACTGCTGGTTTTCGTTGCCGCACCCGCCCTGTTGCGCTTAGCTGGTATTTCACAGTACTATATTTCGCTATTGTACGTAGATGTCGTCGCAGCTGGATTACAGGTCGTATTTCTAGGCATCATGAATGTACTGTTCTATCTGGACAAACGTATTATTGCGCTGGTATTGACGGGATCTTTTGCCGGGTTAAATCTGCTACTGAGTTTGCTCAGCATCCGATTGGGCGCTAACTGGTACGGTTACGGATTCGCCGTAGCACTACTCGTCACAGTAGTCGTGGGCCTGTATTGGCTGGACCGTAAAATGGCCATTCTGGAATACGAAACATTCATGCTGCAAAAATAGAATGCCGGACAAAATCTTGCAGTCTCCCATTCAATAACTCAAATATTTTTTGAAACGATAAGTTGCGCCGCTTTTCTCGCCTCTTCGATCTCTTGCCGGTAAATCGAGGTCGAATAGCTTGCGCCCGCAGTACGAACCTGTGTCGCAAGCGGCGGCAATCTCAGGTAATTGCTGACATCGATAGCTATCGAAACGGATGTTCCCAGGCGCAAAGGATATGCGTTTAATTCCTTCGCCGCAAGGCTGATCCGTACAGGAACCCGTTCGACGATATGAATATAATTGCCGGTCGCGTTATTGGCCGGAAACAGGCTGAACGTGCTGCCGCCGGAAGGTTCGATTCCGATCACCGTCCCGTGAAATGTCGTTTTTCCTCCATAAATATAGGCATGTATCGTTACCGGTTGCCCGGTCCGGACGCGCGCCAGTTTCGTTTCTTTCAGATTGGCGGTTATCCACACCCCGTCGAGCGGCACGATGGACATCAGATGCTGTCCTGCTTTTACCTGTTCACCTGCCTCGACTTGCCGGTCGGCGATATAACCGTCCACCGGCGCAAAAATATCGGAACGCCGGTACTCTATGTATGCTTCGACAAATGCTGCCCGCGCTTTGCGGACTACCGGATTATCGACAACCCGAGTGCCGTTCACCAACGCTTGCGCTTTGCGCAAGACCGCCTTCGCCTGTGCGATCCTTCCGTCCAGTACCGCAATATCGGCTTGCGTATCGGCTACCAATTGAGCGGATACGGCGCCGCTGTCCCGGGCGATTTCGTACCGTACGAGGTCGGCTTGCAGCTTGTCTTTCTGTGTGTTCAACGCAGCAATATTGGCAATTTCGCCGTCGGTCTGTGCGAACAGGCTTTTGGTCTGGCGTACCGCTTCGGCAAGATCGGCACCGGCTTTTTCCATCTGCGCACCGGCCAGATTTCGCTCCTCGCTCAGCAACCATTGTCCGGTATGCACGCTCATGCTGTTGTCGACCGCGATACTGGAAACTACGCCGGGAACGAGCGCCTGCACTGCAATAACATTACCCGAGACATACGCATCGTTACTTTCGACCACCGTCCGCAGAAAAAAATACCACCAGGAAATACTGGCTATCAGCATCATCGCCATCAATACAAATACCCATCGCAGCCTGCGATGCCTGATTTTTGAATGGGTAAGCGCTTGCGGTTTCATGCAGGCCACCTCGCGAATCCGCCGCCCAGCGCAGTGGCCGTATCGGTAATACTATTAAGCCAGTCCAAATTTTGCTCCATATTTAACATTTTTTCACGACATATGCCGATTTCTGCGTCCAGATAAGGCAGTTTACCGGTAACGCCGGCACGAAAACCCGATTCGGCGATATCTGCTTGCCTGACGCGCAAAGCCAGCATCGCTTTTGTATCGTCCAGTTGCGTACGGCTATACTGCAAACCCGACAGCGCATCGGCAATCTGGCGCAAAGCCGCCAGCAGGATTCGATTGTAAGCATGCACTGCAGCATCGTACTCGGCCTCGTTTTCGTGAAACTGCCCTTCCAGCGCACCACTTTCGAATATCGGCAGGTCGAGTGCCGGACCAAACGCATAAGTCGTGCTACCCGGCCCGAGCAGCTTGGTCAGGCCGATGCTGTTGAGGCCGCCTATGGCAAATAAATCGATATTGGGGTAATAAGCCGCTTGAGCAACTTTTACGAGATGCGATTGACGTCTGACATTCCATAATGCCGCCTGGATATCCGGCCGCTGCGCGACGGCGTCGAGGCCGATCCGCGCAGGAATTTTAAATCTGCGGGGTTCCGGAAGGGCTGCCGGTTCTGCCGTCAGCAGGTCTGCAGGTTCCTTGCCGAGCAATTCGAGCAAGGCAAAAGTCAAGCTTTTATTGCTTTTTTTCAATGCCGTCAGCGCATTTTGAGCGTCGATAAGATCGCGGTTCTGAATGATACCGACCGAAGTCGGGCTGATGCCTGCTTGTACCGCTTCGTTTTGAAGTCGCAATTTTTCCGTTGCGCGAGCTACGATTTCCGCTTCCGCCGAAGCAAGCTGTCGTGCGGTCTGTAGCGCAAAATATGTCTTGATTACAGCAGAGCTCAGCATTAATGCCGCCTGTCGATATTGCGCGCGTGTAAGTTGTTCGGCCGAATGACTGGCGGCGATAATCTCTGCGTCTCTATGCCAGAAATCGAGGTGATAACTGACCGCCAGCGGATCGAGATTGGCAATCGTCGCAGTTTTACCATTGTAAATATCATGATTTCCATTTTTCGATAATTCCTGACGCTGGATATTCAACTGGCTATCGACATGTAAACCCGTCAGCGATTGGGTACGCATGACGGTAGCCTGAGCCGATTTCAACCGTGCAGCTGCTTCGAGCAATCCCGGATTGCCCGCCAGCGCAATATCGAGCAGACGATCCAGACCGGGCTCGTGAAACTCCTGCCACCAGGCAGCAACCGGCAGTTCTTTTCGACCCGGCACTACAGCAGGATTGGCGGCAACCAGCTCCGTCGGCAAAGCAGCTCGTTGCATCATGGAAGCACCCGGATCGATAGCTGGGGCACATCCTGCCAGCAGCAATGCGAGCATGACTGCGATATATTTCAAGGTTCTTCTCCAAGATTTTCGAATAGCCGCAGATCCGTATCCTGCCTGCTTTGTCGTTTCGCAGGAGACGCAAACCAGACGCAAACCGCCAGCACAATAAAAAACACACTCAAAAAATAATACAGATCGTTAAATGCCAGCCAGGAGCTTCCGATATTTATTTTTTCATTCATGGCATGGAGCGCAAAAGGATGGTCGAAAAATTCGGCGAAACGGTGTGTATCCGACACATCGGTAGCAGTCATCCTGTTTTTCTCCACGTCGAGCAACCGATCCCAGCTTAAATCGGAAATGGTAATAGCCAGACCTGCCGCCAGATTACGCACGGTATTCAATACATTAACGGCATGCAGCTGTTGCGGTTTGGGTACATGGCCGAGAGCAAGCGCCGTCATCGCTACGAATAAAAGACCGAGCGCTCCGCCCAGCAGAAATTGCGGCGCCAGCATGTCCTCCCACGTAGCAGGTCGCTGGTAGCTTGAGATCCACCAAAAACCGAGAGCGAGCGCCGCCAACGCCAGACTGGCCAAAAGCCTGGGGTCAATATCGTTGCGGATCAGTTTTTGCGCATACAGACTGAGTGGTTTTGAAAACACAAAAACCGGCAAAAACAATAAACCCGCATGCCACGACGTATAACCACCAACCAGTTGCAGACGAATCAGGTACTGGACTACTGCGCCCTGAATTCCCATAAACGCCAAACTTAACAGCAGCATGCCGTACGCATAATTCGGACAGGAAAAAAGAGAAAATTGCAGCAAAGGTTTCTTCAGTTCAGCATTGCCGACCCAGAATAACCATGAAAACAGCATGAAAGCAAAAAATAGCCACCATAATTCTGCAATGCGACTGGACAGGTCACTCAGCAGTCCCACATCGAAGAATTCCTGCAAAGCGAGTGCCGCAGCAAAAAAAAACAGAAACACGCTAACCGGCTTTAGCAGACGTATGCTACGATCCGTGTCATCTTCCCAATCCGCCAATAATGCCCAGAGTATCAATGCTACCAGTAACGCGGTGAGGGCAGACAAACCAAATAGCAGCCGCCAGTCGCCCCATTCGTAAGCGAACCATCCGCCTAACGCAGGACCGACCGAAAACGGTACGAATTGCGCCAGACTCCACAGCGAAACCGCCGTCTGTTGCCGCCCCTTATGATAATATTCAAGCAACAGGAAAAACGAAGGAATAATACACATCCCCGCTGCAAAGCCCTGAATTATGCGCACGGCCAGATACAAAGAAAACTGGGAGACGGTTAACAAAGCGGCAAAACTCGACGCGGCAAACAGCAAATAGGCGAAAATAGCGGTATTCTTCGGCCCGAATCGCCACATCAGCGTATTGGCGATCAATAAAGCGCTACCCATGGCGGTGAAATAATCGCTCTGGCTCCACACTGCGTATGAAAGCCCTACCCCCATGCTCGCGGAAATATACGGCAACATGGGCAGGTACGCTCCTGCGTTGAGTAAAACCAGAAAATGGCCGATGCCCAAGGTCAAATTCAACAATACAAATTGAGAACCGGGCAAAATCCTTGAATATCTGTCCAGTTTTCTCATTGCTGTTCAATACGGGCGTTTTTAGATCGACGAGTTCGCGTCATTTTCACGTAAATGCGCCCAGTAAATCCTTGGATTTTTAATCCCAAAGGAAGTATTGATCGTGTAAATCTGACGCCAAGCTATGGAATTAAATATTTTATGAAACATAACATATATATTGAATATATTAATTAATAATCCTTCTGTTTGTCAAGGATGAGGCGGACAGAAATATCAGTTTTCTGCTGTTATCCAGATCAGACTGGCCATGCGTCCGGTAACTCCGTCGCGCCGAAATGAATAAAAACGTTCGCGATCCTGATAAGTACACCATTCGCCGCCATAAATCCGGGTAACCCCCATTTGCCGCAAGCGCAACCGCGCAAGCTCATAAATATCCGCCAGCCACTTACCGTTTCCCTTGCTTTTAAAAGCCGTTACACTCTGGGGCTGACCAGCGACAAACGTTTCCCTGACTTCGACTCCCACTTCGAATGCCGACGGGCCGATCGCAGGTCCCAGCCAAGCCAGGATTTTTTCTGGTGCATGATCCATCACGGTAACAGTCTCCTCCAGCACCCCAGCCGCCAGCCCTCTCCAGCCAGCGTGTGCGGCACCCACCACGCTGGCGTCTTCGGCACAAAACAATACCGGCAGACAATCTGCCGTTAATACCGCACAAACCGTATTAGCCTGTCGCGCTATTGCAGCGTCCGCTTCAACCAGTTCCGCAAGATGGTCCGCATAGGCGACCGTCGAACCGTGGGTCTGTTTCAGCCAGCGGGGATCGCCGGGCAGTTCCTCCCTCAACCGGGTTCGATTCTGCGCCACATCGACTGCGCTATCGCCGACATGGTCGCCCAGATTCAGTCCGGCATAAACACCATGACTCACACCGCCCGTCCGCGTCGTAATGAGCGCCCTGACCCTGGCAGGGGCCGGCCAGTCAGGATATATCCACTGTTTTTGCATTTAGCCTCTGTATAAGATACGCAATCAGGACTTAATTGCCCTATTTGCGATCTTCGTTATCTTTAGTCAAACATGCGATCAGGTCGTTAAAGTCATCCGGTGCGTCGATCCGCCACTGCACCGGTTCGCCGCTGACCGGATGAATCAAACCCAGCTCTGCGGCATGGAGAGCCTGCCGGGGAAAATTGCGCACGCAGTCTATATCGCCGTTACGGGTGCGGTTATATACCGCATCCCCTACCAGAGGATGACCGATGGATTGCATATGCACCCTGATCTGATGCGTGCGTCCGGTTTCCAGTATGCAACGCACCAAGGCGCTGTCGGTAAACCGGCTTAATACCGAAAAATAAGTCACGGCCGGACGTCCGGAGGCAACGATAGCCATTTTGGTGCGTTGACCGGGATGGCGGCCGATAGGCGCATCGACGCACCCTTCTTGCGGAATCGCACCCTGAACGATCGCCCGATAAACACGTTTTACGCTGCGCGCCTGTAATTGCCGCACAAGATGCGTTTGCGCTTCCAGAGTTTTGGCGACAACCAGCAGACCGCTGGTATCCTTATC
>JAJYPZ010000043.1 GCA_021794855.1 Pseudomonadota bacterium
ATCCCAGCCGCTCCCAGATCGTCATTGTCGCCGTCGCCTGGTTCATGGTGTAAAAATGCAGTCCCGGCGCGCCGTTGTCGAGCAAGCGGGCGCACAGATCGGTCACTACATCGAGACCGAAAGCGCGGATGGAATCGATGTCGTCGTGGTAACCTTCCAGTTTTTTGCGCACCCAGCGCGGGATTTCCGCACCGCAGGCGTCCGAAAAGCGCGCCAGTTGGGAAAAATTGCCGATCGGCATGATGCCGGGGACGACCGGCACGTCGATACCGAATTTGCGACAATCGTCGACAAAGGCGAAATAGGCGTCGGCATTGAAAAAATATTGGGTAATGGCCGCATTCGCGCCGGCATCGATTTTGCGCTTGAAATTGATCAGGTCGTCGTGCGCGCTTTTCGCCTGCGGATGCACTTCGGGGTAGGCGGCGACTTCCAGGTTGAACCAGTCGCCGGTTTCGCTGCGGATGAACGACACCAGTTCGTTGGCGTAGCGAAAATCGCCCGTACCCGCCATGCCCGACGGCAGATCGCCGCGCAAGGCGACGATATGGTGGATATTATGGCTCCTGTATTCGGCCAGGATCGCACTGATGCTCTCGCGCGTGGCGCCGATACAGGACAGATGCGGTGCGGCCTCCAGACCGGCGTGCTGGATATCGAGTACCGTCGCCAGCGAATAATCGCGGGTTGAGCCGCCTGCGCCGAAAGTTACGGAAAAGAAACGCGGGCGCAAAGCGGCAAGCTGTGTGCGCACTTCGCGCAACTTGTCCATCCCTTCCGGCGTTTTGGGCGGAAAAAACTCAAAACTGAAAGTGCGTGTCATCATGATCTGGGTCCCGATGCGGCATTGATAATCCGGATCGCGCGAAACGAGCGATCCGCACGATCTGCGCAGTTATCCTTTAATAACGGTAATGATGCGCTTTGTACGGGCCGTTTTTATCCACGCCGATATACGCTGCCTGCTGATCGGTCAGTTCGGTCAACTGAACGTTCAAGGTTTTCAACTGCAGACGCGCAACTTTTTCGTCGAGATGCTTGGGCAGCGTATAGACGCCGACCGGATAATCCGCCGTCTTCGTAAATAATTCGATTTGCGCGATCGTCTGGTTGGCGAACGAGGAGCTCATAACGTAGGAAGGGTGTCCGGTAGCGCAGCCCAGATTGACCAGACGGCCTTTTGCGAGCAGGATGATCCGTTTGCCGTCGGGAAAGATGACATGGTCGACTTGCGGTTTGATTTCTTCCCACTGATATTTTTCTATGCCGGCGACGTCTATTTCGTTGTCGAAATGGCCGATGTTGCAGACGATAGCCTGATTTTTCATTTTCGCCATGTGATCGTGAGTGATGACATGGTAATTACCCGTCGCAGTCACGAAAATATCGGCCTTATCGACGGCGTAATCCATGGTGACGACGCGGTAGCCTTCCATTGCCGCCTGCAGGGCGCAGATCGGGTCGATTTCCGTCACCCAGACTTGCGCGGACAAAGCGCGCAAAGCCTGCGCCGATCCTTTGCCGACGTCGCCGTAACCGGCAACCACGGCAATTTTACCCGCGATCATCACATCGGTGGCGCGCTTGATACCGTCCACCAGCGACTCGCGGCAACCGTATAAATTATCGAATTTGGATTTGGTCACCGAATCGTTGACATTGATCGCCGGAAATTTCAATTCGCCGCGCGCATGCATTTGGTATAAACGGTGCACGCCGGTAGTCGTTTCTTCGCTCACGCCCCGGATTGCGGCCAGACGCACGGAATACCAGTCAGGCGTTACGGCCAGTTTGGCTTTGATCGCTGCATACAGCACCTGCTCTTCCTCGCTGGACGGGTGCGACAGCACGCTGTCGTCCTTTTCGGCGCGCGCACCGAGATGGAGCAATAGCGTCGCGTCGCCGCCGTCGTCGAGTATCAGGTTGGCGTGCTTGCCATCCGGCCATTCGAAAATGCTGTGGGTGTAATTCCAGTATTCGGTCAGCGATTCGCCCTTGACGGCAAACACCGGCGTTCCGGTGACCGCAATCGCGGCAGCAGCGTGATCCTGTGTGGAAAAAATATTGCACGACGCCCAGCGCACGTCGGCGCCTAATGCCTGCAGGGTTTCGATCAGCACGCCGGTCTGGATGGTCATGTGCAGGCTGCCTGCGATACGCGCGCCCTTGAGCGGCTGCGAGAGTGAAAACTCTTCGCGGATAGCCATCAGGCCGGGCATTTCGGTTTCGGCGATTTGCAGTTCCTTGCGTCCCCAGTCGGCGAGCGACAGGTCGGCAACTACGTAATCGGGGGATGTTCCGGTGGAAATAACGGCGCTCATCACGCACTCCTTCTTCAAGTAAACAAAAGTGAGACGTGAGCGCCGTTGCTTTAACCGTACCGGCTACAGTTCGGTTAATCGAGATTTGAGCCTGGCGGATTATCCGTCGCAACGCTCCTCAAATCTACGGATATACTACCGCAGTCGACTGCCTGTGTACAGGAGACTGTCAAACTCCAGCTGCGGATTTTAATAACTCGGCCTTATCGGTGGCTTCCCAGGTAAATTCCGGTTCGTCGCGACCGAAATGGCCGTAACTGGCGGTACGGGTATAAATTGGCCGCAATAAATTCAGACTCTGGATAATCGCCTTGGGACGCAAATCGAAATGCGCTTCGATGAGCTGAATAATGCGCTCGTCGCTGACCGTACCGGTGCCGAAGGTATTTACCATCAGCGACACCGGACGCGCCACGCCGATCGCATAGGCAACCTGTACCAGACATTTGCTCGCCAGCCCGGCGGCGACGATATTTTTTGCCACGTAACGTCCGGCATAGGCCGCGGAACGATCCACTTTGCTCGGGTCTTTGCCGGAAAATGCGCCACCGCCGTGTGGCGCCGCGCCGCCGTAAGTGTCGACGATGATTTTACGGCCGGTGAGGCCCGCGTCGCCCATCGGGCCGCCGATGACAAAACGACCGGTGGGATTAACCAGGTAGCGCACTTCGTTTTTAAGCAGGTGCGCCGAAATCACCGGCTTGATGATTTCTTCTATCACCGCTTCTTGGATCTGCGCATGCGACACGTCGGGATGATGCTGCGTCGACAGCACTACGGTATCTACGTGTTGAGGCACGCCGTCGACATATCTTATCGATACTTGCGATTTGGCGTCGGGACGCAGCCAGGGCAAACGTCCGTCCTTGCGCAATTCGGACTGGCGCTCAACCAGCCGGTGTGCAAGATAAATCGGCAGCGGCATCAGCGCCGGAGTTTCATCGCACGCGTAACCGAACATCAGACCCTGATCGCCTGCGCCCTGATCGAGATCGAGACCCTGGCCTTCGTTGACGCCCTGAGCGATATCGGCTGATTGTTTGCCGAAAGTGGTCAATACCGAGCAGGTGTTATAATCGAAACCGATGTCGGAGCTGTCGTAACCGATGCGTTTCACCGTCTGCCGGGCAATCTGGTTATAATCTATCATTGCATGCGTCGTGATTTCTCCGGCGATGACGACGAGACCGGTCGTTACCAGTGTCTCGCAGGCTACCCGCGCATGTGGGTCTTGAGTTAAAATAGCGTCCAGAACTGCATCCGAAATCTGGTCGGCCACTTTATCCGGATGCCCTTCAGACACCGATTCTGAGGTAAAAATAAAATCCTTCATGCAAGTTTCCAGAATACAAGAGAATTTTTGATGCTAACACAAAATTTGTGTGCGGTTAAGAGCGCATGATACTGCTCCGCATCCTTGCAAAAATACCTTTACGCTACTGGCACCTGCTCGGTGCTCTGGTGGGCAGCGTAATCTATCGAACCCGTCATCGCTACGCATCCAAACTCGAAGAAAATTTGAGACAAAGCGATATTGCATCGGACGCCGATAGTTTTCATGCGCTGCTGCGGCAATCCGTCCGCGAAATAGGCAAGGGCGGCGCCGAGATACTGCCGATCTGGCTACGGCCCTACGAACAGGTTTTGCAACTGGTACAGGAATGCCGCGGCTGGGAACACGTGGAAGCTGCGGCGAACGCAGGAAAGGGCATTCTGGCGATGACGCCGCATCTGGGCTGCTTTGAAATCGTCAGCCTGTATTACGCTGCACGGCGCCCCATGACCGTCATGTACCGGCCGCCACGGCAGGCCTGGATCGAGAAAGTCATGCTGGATGGTCGTGCTCGCGGCCAGATTACGCTGGCGACAGCCGATGTCAAAGGCGTGCGTGCTTTGCTTACTGCTTTGAAAAAAGGCGAAGCCGTAGGGATCCTGCCCGATCAAGTAGCCAGTCGCGGCGAGGGGGCCTGGGCAAATTTCTTCGGCCGACCCGCTTATACGCCGACGCTAGTTGCGCGCCTGCATCAATCAACCGGTGCGGTGCCGTTGTTGATGTTCGGCGAAAGACTGGCCGCGGGGGCGGGCTACCGCATTCATATCGAACCGCTGGAAGCCGATCTGAGCGGGGACAAACAGCAGGCCGCCCTGCAGCTCAATACCGCACTGGAACGTTTGATCCGGCAATATCCCGCACAATATTTGTGGAGTTACAACCGCTACAAACAGCCGGGAGGCGTAGCGCCTCCGCCGCAGACATGATGTCGCGTCTGGGCATAGCCTTGCTATGGCTCGTACATTTCCTCCCTCTGCCGATACAGGCGCTATTGGGAAATACACTCGGATGGCTGCTGTATTACGCGGCTGGGAAACGGCGCAAAATCGGCGCGATCAATTTCGCCCTGTGCTTTCCGGAATGGTTGGAATCCGAACGCCGTCGCATGCTCAAGCGCCATTTTCAGTCCGCCACCCGCGCGGCGATCGAGCACGGATTATTGTGGTGGTCCAGCCCCGAGCGAATCAACCGTCTGATCCGGATCGAAGGGCTCGAACATTTTCAAGTCGCCTACGGCAAACCGCTGGTCTTGCTGGCGCCGCACTTTATCGGCCTCGATATGGGCGGAGTACGCATCAGCACGGAATATAATCCCTTGGTGTCGATGTACAGCCGTCTCAAAAATCCGCTGTTCGACCGCTTGATGCTGCATGCGCGCACCCGATTCGGCGGTTCCGTTTTAATTTCGCGCCACGAAGGCGTGCGGCCGCTCATCCGCGAAATGAAACGCGGATTGCCTTTGTATTATTTGCCCGATCAGGATTTCGGCGCGAAAGATGCCGTATTTGCGCCGTTTTTCGGCATTCCGGCGGCGACGGTCAATGCCTTGCCGCGCATCGCCAAAGTCGCCCAGGCGACGATTATCCCGGTTATTACCCGACAATTGCCCTGGGGTCGCGGCTATATGGTAAAGTTTTATCCAGCCTGGGATAATTTCCCCGGCGACGATCTGACCGCCGATGTGGCGCGGATGAATGCCTTTATCGAAGCACGGGTTCGCGAAATGCCCGAACAGTATTTCTGGCTGCACAAACGTTTTAAAACGCGCCCCGCCGGCGCGGCGAAATTTTATCCCTGAGAACGGATGACATGAAGCTGAAATTCACCAAAATGCACGGCGCCGGCAACGATTTTGTCGTGATCGATGCGATCCGGCAAACCGTTGCCCTGACCCCGGAGCAAATTCGGCTGATCGCCGACCGCCATTTCGGCGTCGGTTGCGATCAAGTACTGCTGGTCGAACGGCCGTATCGAGACGATGCCGATTTTCGCTATCGTATTTTCAATGCCGATGGCGGAGAAGTAGAGCAATGCGGCAACGGTGCGCGCTGTTTTGTGCGCTTCGTGCATCACTACGGCTTGACGAAACAGCGTGAAATTCGAGTGGAAACCGCTGCCGGCCTGATTATTCCCCGCCTGGAAGAAGACGGTCGCGTTACCGTAAACATGGGCGTTCCCCGTTTCGAACCGGAGGAAATTCCATTTGATGCCGATGCTCCGGCTGCCGAATACGACCTCGATATCGATGGAGGGCCGGTTCGTGTCAGCGTATTGTCCATGGGCAATCCTCATGCCGTGCAGATTGTGGATAATATCGAAACCGCGCCGGTAGCGGAACAGGGCGCATTGATCGAAAACCATCCCCGGTTTCCCCGCCGAGTGAACGCAGGATTCATGCAAATTACCGACACCCGGCGTATACGGCTGCGGGTATACGAACGCGGCTCCGGCGAAACCTTGTCTTGCGGCACCGGTGCCTGTGCGGCCGCCGTTGCCGGCGTACGCCTCGGTTTGCTACAGTCGCCGGTAGAGATTACTACCCGCGGCGGATTGCTGAGCGTAGCCTGGGCAGGCGCAGACAGCCCAGTCTGGCTAACCGGACCAACGGCTATTGTATTTGAAGCTGAACTTATCCTGAAATGAACGAATAATGAAAACTGAAGACATTGCACGCTACTTGGCAGCGCATCCCGAATTTTTCGAACAATACCCCCATTTGCTGACCGACATCCGCATCAGTCATCCGTTCGATGGACGGGCCATTTCGATTGCGGAACGCCAAATTCTTAATCTGCGGGACAAAATTACCTTACTCGAAACCAAATTGGCAGAACTGCTCCGTTTCGGCGAGGAAAACGATCAGATTTCCGTCAAATTGCAGCGTATTGCGGTAGCTTTGATTGCCGCTCATGATTTGCCTGCTTTGTTACAGTCGTTGTATTTAAATCTGCGCGAGGATTTCAGCATTCCTTATAGCGTCGTCCGGCTTTGGCATACCGAAAGCGATGGAGTCGAATTTTCCGCGGTTCCCGATACGGTAAAAGACTGGGTGGTTCATATGCCTCATCCTCAATGCGGCGCGTATCTGCATCCCGATGCGTTAAGCTGGTTCGGCGAAACTGCCGCCCTGCGTTCGTACGCCGCCATTCCTCTTAAATATCGGCATACTTCAGGGGTGCTGTTGTTGGCGTCGGAAGATCCGCAGCGATTTTACCCCCAAATGGGCACGCTGTATTTGCAACGCTTGGGCGAATTGATTGGAGCAGGCATAGAACGTATCCTGCCAGGAAATTAAATCCGACTTTAAAATATCGTGGACGACCAGCTAGTAAACGCTTACTTATCACATCTTGCTTCGGAACGCGGCCTGGCGGCCCATACCATCAGCAATTATGCACGCGATTTACGTATTTTACTGCAGAAGAGCCATGCTTCGTCGCTGGCCGAATTGCGAGCGCACGACATTCGACGTTTCATAGCCGGATTACACGCCGGAGGATTATCGGGCAAAAGTCTGGCGCGCGTCTTATCGGCCTGGCGCAGCTTTTATCGTTACCTCAATCAGCGCCACGACTATGCGCACAATCCCTGCGATTCATTGCATGCGCCCAAACACGCCCGAGCGTTGCCGCACAGCCTGTCGGTCGAGCAAACCCTGCAGCTTCTTGACGCAACAGTTCCTGCAGATCCTTTGAACGCACGGGATAACGCGATATTCGAGCTGTTTTATTCATCGGGGCTACGTTTGTCGGAACTCGCTACGCTAACCCTGACGCAACTGGATCTGGCGAACGGCGAGGTAAGCGTCATCGGCAAAGGCAATAAAACGCGTATCGTCCCGGTAGGCAAAACAGCCGTCGGTGCACTCCGGAATTGGCTTGCATTACGCGATAACAAAGGTTTGTATCTGTTTCCGGGGCGAGCCGGCAACCGGCACTTGAGCCAGCGTGCCATCGAATTGCGTCTGGAGCGCCGCGCCCGGCAAGCCGGTCTGGACGCCACCGTTCATCCGCATGTCCTGCGCCATGCGTTTGCTTCGCACCTGTTGCAATCGTCGGGAGATTTACGCGCCGTGCAGGAATTGCTCGGTCATGCGAGTATCAGTTCCACCCAGATTTATACCCGT
>JAJYPZ010000044.1 GCA_021794855.1 Pseudomonadota bacterium
CTTCCAGATCGTGCGTGATCAGCAGTACGGTAAGTCCCAGATTGTGCGACAGAGCGCGGATCAGGTCGTCGAAAGCGCGAGCGGAAATGGGGTCCAGGCCGGAGGTAGGCTCGTCCAGAAACAGCAATTCCGGATCCAGCGCCAGCGCGCGCGCCAAGGCTGCCCGTTTGCGCATGCCGCCCGACAGTTCATTGGGCATTTTAAGCGCGGCGCTGGCTGGCAAGCCTACCAGTGCAAGCTTCAATCGCGCCAGTTTCAGGCATTGCGATTTGGGCAGGCCGGTGTGTTCGAACAGCGGCGTTGCGACGTTCTGTTCGATGTTGATGGAGGAGAACAGCGCGCCGTCCTGGAACAGCATGCCGAAACGCTGACGCAGGCTGCTTAGCTCGGCGCTGCTGGCAGACCAGATATCGGTACCGAATAAGGCAGTGCGGCCGCCGGTTGGCCGCAGCAGACCGATAATCTGTTTGAGCAATACGGACTTGCCGGTCCCGCTGCCGCCGATTAAAGCCACGATTTCGCCGCGCATCACTTGCAGGCTGACGCCTTTGAGTACGGTACTGCCGCCGAAGCGGGTCACCAGTTTATCTACTTCGACGAGTGCTTCTGCCATCTCAGATCCCCAATTTGACCAGCGTGATCGCAATGATTGCGTTAAGCAGAATGACCGCAACGATGCTTTGTACGACGGTGGACGTCGTATTGAGCCCGATGCTGCGCGCATCGCGTGCAACGCTGAGGCCCATGTAGCAGGCGATCACGCCGATGAACATCGCGAATATCGGTGCTTTGAGCAGACCGACCAGTACGGTGGGGAGATCGAGTTCCTGCTGCAGCCGATGCATGAATGCGGCCGAAGTAATGCCCAGTTGCTGATTGGCGATGACCATGCTGCCCAGCAATCCGGCGATGTCGCCGATAAAAACCAGTAATGGCAAGGCGATCAGCAAGGCGAAGATGCGCGGTATGACCAGCACGACGCAGGGCGATAACCCCAACACGCTGATCGCGTCGGTTTCTTCGTAGACCTTCATCGTCCCGAGCTGCGCGGTAATGGCGGCACCTGAGCGTCCCGCTACGAGGATGGCGACGATGACCGGCGCCAGTTCGCGGCAAATGGCGAGCGCTGCGCCGTCCACGACAAAAATATTCGCGCCGTAGCGTTCGGCTTGACGCCCCAGTAAATAAGCGAAGACCAGGCCGAGCAGGAACATCATGGCAAACACCAGCGGAATGGCGTAAATAAAAATTGCTTCCACCTGGTTGACGAATTCCTTCCAGCGAAAACGGCTGGGCGTGCCGATTAATCCGGCCATTTCTACAGTTAGTTTGCCGACGAAGTTGATTAGTTGGAGCAGGTGGTTTATTCCCGCTTCGGTACTTTTACCCAGTCTGGCCAACCACTTGCGGCGGGGCGGCCGGACGGCGCGGCTGGCGCCGAAATGTTCGCGGACCAGATTCAGTATGTCCTGGTGTCCGGTACTGAAATTGGCGAGGCCGACCTTGCTGATATCGACGCCCTGTGCGTTCAGGTTTTGCAGCAAAGCCAGTGCGCCGCTGGGATCGAGGCTGGCAATCGCCGCACCGTCGAGTTCTACTCTGTCCGGCAAGGACGCTTGCCGCCAGGCCGGTAGCGTCCCCAGTTGCGTCAGACGCCAGTCTCCCGTCGCATAAATATGCAGCGTATCGTCGTGCAATTCGGTCCGGAGCGTGGGCGCTTGCATGGAATTCAAGCGGCGTGACCGAAACGGTACACAGCCAGGCTGCCGGTCAGGTTTTGCAAAAAATGAATGCGCTTACCTGCGGTCATGACGATACGTTCGCGGATTGCGATGTGCAGTTTGGCGCACAAAGATTCGAAGTCGTGCATGGTGCATAAATGCACGTTGGGTGTGTCGTACCATTGGTAGGGTATGTCCGCCGACACCGGCATAGTGCCTTGCAGTACCTGCCAGCGGTTTTTCCAGTAGCCGAAGTTGGGAAAGGTGACGATGCCTTCGCGTCCGACCCGCAGCATTTCGCGCAGGATCGCTTCGGTATGGTGGACCGCCTGCAAAGTTTGCGAGAGCACAACGTAGTCGAATGTCGCCGAAGCGAATTCCGCCAGCCCCGCTTCGAGATCGCGCTGAATGACGTTTACGCCGTTTTTGACGCACGCCAGCACATGCCGGTCGTCCAGTTCGACGCCGTAACAGCGCGCCTGACGGCGGTTATGCAGATGTTTCAGCAGGTCGCCGTCGCCGCAGCCCAGATCGAGAACTTTGGCGTTGGGTTCGATCCAGTCGGCGATGGTCTGGAAATCGTGACGCATCAGATAATTACCCTTTCCATATAAGCCCGGATCAGTGCGTGATAATGAGGGTCCGGCATTAAGAAAGCATCGTGTCCGTGTTTGGAAGCAATCTCAGCATAACTGACATTGCGTTCGTTATCCAGCAAGGCTTGTACGATTTCGCGCGAGCGTTCGGGCGCGAAACGCCAGTCGGTGGTGAAGGAAATGACCAGAAAATCCGCTACCGCCGGTTTGAGTGCGGCAGACAGGTTCAGTTCCGGATGATGTTGGGTAGGATCGAAATAATCGAGCGCCTTGGTCATCAGCAGATAGGTATTGGCGTCGAACGAATCGGCGAACTTGTCTCCCTGATAGCGCAGATAGGATTCGATCTCGAATTCCACGTCGTAGCCGTAATTAAATGCGCCGGCGCGCAGGATGCGGCCGAATTTGCTGCCCATCACATCGTCCGACAGATACGTGATATGGCCGAGCATCCGCGCTAGACGCAAACCCCGGCGCGGATGGGTATTATGGGCATAATAATTGCCGCCGTGAAAATCGGGGTCGGATAAAATCGCCTGGCGCGCGACATCGTTAAATGCGATATTCTGTGCGGTGAGCTTGGGCGCCGAGGCGATAGTGAGACAATGGCGCACCCGTTCCGGGTAGGCGATGCTCCATTGCAGTACCTGCATGCCGCCCAGCGATCCGCCGATAATCGCGGCAAAGCACGAAATGCTCAGCATGTCGGCCAGTCGGACATGCGAGTCGACCCAGTCTTCGACTGTCACGAGCGGGAAATTCGAGCCGTACGCCTGTCCGGTAGCGGGATCGATCGACGCTGGTCCGGTTGAGCCGTGGCAGCCGCCCAGATTGTTCACGCCGATGACAAAAAAGCGCTCGGTATCGATCGGTTTTCCGGGGCCGATCAAATTGTCCCACCAGCCCGGATTTTTGTCGGTCGTCGTATGCAGGCCGGCGACGTGATGATTGCCCGACAACGCGTGGCAGACCAGGATAGCATTGCTTTTGTCGGTGTTAAGTGTGCCGTAGGTTTCGTAAATCAGGTCGTAAGCAGGCAGTATGGCGCCGCTTCTCAAGGTGAGCGGCGCGTCAAAATGCGCTGTGTGCGGCACGACGATACCGAGAGACGAAATTGCGGGAGCAGCAGGGGGCATAAAGTTCGCGAGGATAATATGATTAACTGAAATCGACGGTGCCGCCGCCCTGTTGCGCGATCATGTGAGCGAGGCTGCTGTAAAATTCGCTATCGTCGCGCGAATTGCGCCATGCACCGTCCGCCCACTGGTAATGAAACCCGCCGGATTTGGCGGCTATCCATATTTCGTGCATCGCAGCCTGCCGGTTGACGATGATTTTTCCGCCTGCGCAGTCGATTTCGAGCACATTACCAGCCGCGAGCTCGAAATCGATATCGCCGTCCGCATTTTCGAGAGCGGACTCGATTTTGCGAAAGGTTTCATCGGTCAGCTGATTAAATTCGGTATCTGTCATGATAGACTGCGCTCTGTTCGTTGAGAAAGATAATCGGCTATGCAACGCCCTATAATTTACGTCTCGCTGGTTGCAATATTGCTGTCGTTCGGCGGTTGCGGAACCAAAGGGTCACTGTATCTTCCACAAAAATCCACGCAAACGCAAGTGAAGCATCCATGAACCAGGTAAATTTACATCCCTTCGATTCCGCTATTTTAAACGATATTGCTCAAACTTGCGGTACGCCTTGTTATGTCTATGATCACGCTTCTCTGGTCACGGCATTTAATGCCTTCGATCAGGCGTTAGACGGGCATGACCACTTGATCTGTTATGCGGTAAAAGCGAACCCCAGTCTCGCCATTTTGAATTCGTTCGCCCGTCTGGGGGCAGGATTCGATATTGTCTCGGGCGGCGAATTGCAGCGTGTTATCGTGGCTGGCGGCGATCCGGCAAAAACCGTATTTTCGGGTGTCGGCAAGCGTAGCGATGAAATGCGTCTCGCTTTGTCGCACGGCATCAAGTGCTTTAACGTCGAGTCGGAGCGCGAACTCGCCAGGCTCAATAGCGTCGCCGGCGAAATGGGCGTAAGGGCCCCGGTCAGTCTGCGTGTCAATCCCGACGTCGATGCCAAAACGCATCCCTATATTTCCACCGGATTGAAGGCCAATAAATTCGGTGTCGCGCATGACGACGCGCTGCGTTTATACCGGATGGCCGCTTCATTTCCACATCTGGCAGTGATCGGCATCGATTGCCATATCGGTTCCCAGTTGACCGACATCAGCCCTTTTTCCGACGCGCTCGACCGGGTGCTGACTTTGGTGGACCAGCTAAGTGCGGAAGGAATAATTTTGCGGCATCTGGATTTGGGAGGTGGACTTGGTATTCGTTATCGAAACGAAATTCCGCCGTCGATAGAAGATTATGCCAGCGCTTTGACGAAAGGGTTGCATGGTCGCCCGCAGTCGATTTTATTGGAGCCTGGTCGGGCTTTGGTCGGGAACGCCGGCATATTGCTTACAGCGGTCGAATATCTCAAGCCGGGACCGGAAAAAAACTTCGCTATTGTCGATGCGGCAATGAACGATTTGATGCGGCCGGCATTATACGATGCCTATCACGCCATTGTTCCTGTCAATCCCCGCGAGGGCGACGGCTTGTCATACGAAATTGTCGGCCCGGTCTGCGAAACCGGAGATTTTCTCGGACACGACCGTACGTTGACGCTGGCCGAGGGCGACTTGCTGGCGATCAAATCCGCCGGCGCTTACGGCATGTCGATGAGTTCGAACTATAATTCCCGCCCCCGGGCTGCGGAGGTAATGGTGATAAACGGGTCGGCTAGGGTAATCCGAGAGCGCGAAACTGTAACGTCGTTGTACGAGTCGGAAAAGCTATTAACCTGTTTTGAATATTAATTCAACCTATTTTTTAGGTTAATACGGAAAAGCAACAAGCCCTAATATTTTTTTGTAAAATTCCCGCCTCTAAAATATCATTCGCAATGCTGTATATAAGTATATGCTCAAGCGAATATTAAAATATTTAGGAGGAAATGTGAATTCATATTTAAAGTTATCGAATTTTTCTGTCGTGGAATTATTCCGTCATTGCTGTAGGCGAATATTTGGCATTAAGCGCCCTATTCTTTACTTGCTTGTTTTCGCGACGGCGCTGCTCTCCACTAATGCTCGGGCGGTACCGGCATTTGCCCGGCAGACGGGGCAAAACTGTCTGGCGTGTCATGCCGGCGGGCAGTTTCCGGAACTGACGCCGTACGGCCGTCTGTTCAAACTCACCGGATATACCATCGGTAAACGCTCGATTCCGTTGGCGATAATGGGCGTTTTCGGCTCGACTAACGTTAAGGGGCCTGCTGCTACCGGTCCGGGGCATACCGCAACCGACGGAACGCTCACCTTCGATACCGGCAGCTTGTTCATCGCGGGTAAAATCACCGATAAATCCGGTTTGTTTGCCCAGCTTACCTATGATAATTATGCCGGTGATACCAATGCGTCGGGTCATGTATCTTCGGATAATACGGACTTTCGCTACGCTGACCGTATTATCGATAACAATCAGGATCTGATTTACGGTTTCGACGTCAATAATAATCCCGGAGTGCAGGACGTATGGAACAGCACACCGGCCTGGGGCTATAACGTAGTGCCCATCAGTACCGGTTTCGGTGCGGCGGTCGGACCCATGATAAACGGCACGCTGGCTTCACAGGCGGTCGGTACGGGGGCTTACCTTTACTGGGACAAAACCGTTTATGCGGAAATCAGCGGTTATCGTACCGGCGACGGGGTGTACTCCTTCATGACGCAAGGCAACGGGCAACAGCTTTATATCAAGGGCGAAAATCCCTACCTGCGGCTCGCTTTGACGCATGAATGGGGCGCCCAGAACGTCATGATCGGTTATTCCTATTTCGACGTCGAGCAATATACCGACCCGACCCGGACGCTGACCAACCATTACCGGGATAATACGGTCGATTTCCAGTATCAATATCTGCTCGATCCGCATACGTTCACTGCGGAAATTACGCGTACCAACGAAACGGTCAATTACGGCGATGCCGGAGCGGTGCCCGATACGGTCAATTCTTTGCTGGCTAAGGCTTCATATACTTATCAGGCCAAATACGGTGCGGCGCTGTCGTATTTCAACATCAGCAACAGTTCGAACAATGCGGTCGGTGGTACGTTGAATCCCATGCTTGCATCGGCTTCCGAGATGGCCGGACAGGCTGGCACCGAAGGCTGGACGCCGGAGATATTCTATCTGCCGATACAAAATGTGCGTATCGGGGTGCAATATACGATGTTCGACAAGGTCAACGGAGTAGCCAGCGGACCGGGCACCGGAACTTATAACGGAAAAGCCAGCGGCGATAATGCGGTGGTCTTTTATGTCTGGGGCGCATTCGGTAACTGATCAAGTACGCCGCGTAGATGCGGCGTACTTCCATGAGTAAATGGTATTGGAGGAAGTGGCATGAAAAGAATCATTATAAGTGTATCGGTCCTGAGCGCGGTACTGCTTGCTGGTTGCAATACGACCGAAAGCTCGCGAAATCTTGCAGATCCTGCTGTGCCGGGCAAAGTGCTCGCTCAGCAGGTCTGTTCCAATTGTCACGGCATAGACGGCAATTCTACTAATCCGACTTTCCCTAAGCTGGCCGGACAGCAACCGGAATACATCGTTTCGGAACTGAAAGAGTTCAAGTCTCACGATCGCTCCGACCCCGCAGGATATCAGTATATGTGGGGGATTTCACGGTCGTTGACGGATAAGCAGATTACCGAATTGGCGGCATATTTCTCCAGTCAAAAAAATAAGCCGGATAAATCCGATAACGCTAAATTGATTGCGGAAGGCAGAGATATATTCGTGCATGGAATTCCTGACGGCCATACGCCCGCCTGCGCCACCTGCCACGGTGCGGAGGGAACGGGCGGCGGGAACGGCGTCTTTCCCCGCATAGCGGGACAGCACGCCGATTATATTGCCAAGCAGCTTCGAGTGTTTAAAGATACTAATCAACGGCCTGACGGAACGCTTATGAAAGTGATTACCAACGGTATTCCCAAGAGCATCACTCCTGAGCAAATCAAGGCTGTATCGACTTATCTGTCGACGATTTGATTCGGCGTTCCGCGCTTATTCAATAAGCCTGTTTAATAAAAGGACATCTACGGATGTCCTTTTTTATCGCGTATGCTGAAAAGCGCTCAACCAATTCTTTGCAGGGAAAGAATATATCATTTATTATCACTTGATATTAATGTATAATTTATTTATATATATTTGAATAAATTAACCGTAATGCGATATCGCATTACATGATTTATATCTTGATTCCGGTAATTTATGATCCTTAAGCACGCTG
>JAJYPZ010000045.1 GCA_021794855.1 Pseudomonadota bacterium
TCATGGCTACCAGCAAAATGGTCAACGCAATCTCGTTAGGCGTTTTTTGCCGTTTCGCGCCTTCGACCATCGCGATCATACGGTCGAGAAAGCTCTCTCCCGGATTCGTACTGATCCGGATCACCAGCCAGTCCGATAAGACACGCGTGCCTCCGGTAACCGAGGAAAAATCGCCGCCCGATTCCCGGATTACCGGGGCGGATTCTCCGGTAATCGCGCTTTCATCGACTGAAGCTACGCCTTCGATAACATCGCCGTCGGCGGGAATGAATTCTCCCGTGCTGACCAGCACGATATCGTTCCGGCGCAAGCTGGCGCTGGAAATCATAGTGTATTCGGCGTCTTGGCGCGGTGTCAGCAGTTTTTTGGCTGCGATGTCCTGTTTGGCTTTCCGCAACGATGCTGCCTGAGCACGGCTCCTGCCCTCGGCAATAGCTTCGGCGAAGTTGGCGAATAATACGGTAAACCAGAGCCAGAGCGTAATGGCGAGAATGAATCCGGTCCTGGCTTCGCCGTGACCGGCGAGGGCCTGAAAATAAAGCATCGTAGTCAGCAAACTGCCAATCCAGACGACGAACATGACCGGGTTTTTCATCTGCTGCCGCGGATTCAATTTTTTGAAGGCATCGAGCCAAGCTCGCCGCACGATAGCGCCGTCAAACAGGGTGTTGGGTTGGGTTCTCGTAGTCATGATAATTCTCCTAATGCGCATCGATCATGGTCAGATGCTCGACGATTGGCCCCAGGCCCAAAGCCGGAATGAAGTTAAGCGCACCGACCAGTATTACCGTCCCGATCAGTAACATGACAAATAGCGGCGTATGCGTAGCCATCGTACCGGCACCTGCAGGAATGCGTTTTTTGGCTGCTAGCGAACCGGCGAGCGCAAGTACCGGGATCATCAGCCAGATGCGGCCGAAGAACATCGCAATGGCGAGTACCGTATTGTAAAAGGGCGTATTCGCCGACAGGCCGGCAAAAGCGCTGCCGTTATTGCCTGCTGCTGAAGAAAATGCATAGAGGATTTCGCTGAAACCGTGCGCGCCGGGATTGGCGACCCCTGCCTTGCCGACATCGAGCAGTACGGCTAATGCGGTTCCACACAGAATCAGAAAAGGCGGGATCAGAATAACCAGCGACGCCATCTGGATATCGAATGTGCCGATTTTTTTGCCTATGTATTCCGGCGTGCGGCCGATCATGAGACCGGCAATAAATACTGCGACAACTACATAAATCAACATGCCGTACAGCCCCGACCCAACGCCGCCGAATATCACTTCGCCGAGCTGGATCAGCCATAAAGGAACCAATCCCCCCATCGGCATGAACGAATCGTGCATACTGTTTACGGCACCGCAGGACGCCGCGGTAGTAACGGTGGCGAACAGCGCGGAATTAACTATGCCGAAGCGGGTTTCCTTGCCTTCCATATTGCCGCCCGCTTGCAAACTCGATGCTGTCTGATCGACCCCCAGCAATGCGAAAGCGGGATTGCCCGCCTGTTCCGATATTTCCGCCAGCGCCAGCATGGCGACGAAAATCAGCATCATGGCGGCGAATATGGCCCAGCCTTGACGCGTATCGCCGACCATCGCGCCGAAGGTGTAGCAGAGTCCCGCTGGAATCAGAAATATCGCCAGCATTTGCATAAAATTGGTTAACGGCGTGGGGTTTTCGTACGGGTGCGCTGAATTGGCATTGAAAAATCCGCCGCCGTTGGTGCCGATCATTTTGATTGCTTCCTGCGTAGCAACGGGACCGAGCGCCAGCGTTTGTTCCTGCGTCTGCGCTTTTTCCGTTACCGGATTACCGGCGGCGTCTTTTATGGGATTACCCGCCGCATCCGTTTTCGGATTGTCGTAGCTTACGCTTTCGATCGTATGAACCGTTCGGTAGGAGGCGAGAGTCTGTACTACGCCCTGACTGACGAATACCAGCGCCAGCAAGATCGAAAGCGGCAACAAAATATAGAGGACGCTGCGCGTCATATCTACCCAGAAATTACCGATAGTGCCTGCGGTATGGCGGGCAAAACCGCGTATGAATGCTATCGCCACCGCCATGCCGCTGGCGGCTGAGAGAAAATTCTGCACAGTCAGGCCGGACATCTGCGTGAAATAGCTCATCGTCGATTCACCGGCATATCCCTGCCAGTCGGTATTGGTCACAAAACTAACGGCGGTATTGAACGATGAGTCGGCTGACACTGCGTTAAAATGTTGTGGATTGAATGGCAAATAACCTTGTAGACGTTGCAGGGCGTATAACGCAAGCATCCCGACCAGACTGAACCATAACAGGGCAACGGCGTATTCTGTCCAGCGCATTTCATGTTCCGGTTCAATCCCGCAGAGCCGGTAAAAAAACCTTTCTGCCGGGGCAATCCAGCGCATAACGACGGGAATATTACCCTCGTAAATGTGTGTCATGTATTTGCCTGTCGGCTTCGTCAGCAATAAAATCGTGCCGACAAACAAGGCGATTTGCAGCAGGCTGTTCGAGGTCATGAGAAGATCTCCGGTTTAAGTAACGCGATGACGAGATAGATCAGCAAGCCGACGGCGATACCGCCGCTTAAAATGTATATCCAGGTCATGACGAACCTCTCATTTTTTCGCAAAGGGATACCAGTCTGATCGACACTGCGAAGAGGGCCGCGATGAGTCCAACATAGAACATATCCATTTGATTTCTCCAGAAGATTGCCTGGAATTGATAATAGCTAGCGGAAAATAAAAAAGACGTAAAGAATGCTGACGAAAATGTAAAGATTTCGTAAAGAAAGGGAAATGCGTTATCGCGTTTCAGGGAAAGACTTTTATGACAGAACTGAAAGACGGACAGTTAATATCCGGGCAAACGTGTTTTTCGAGGGATAGCTGGTGGAACGATCAAAAAGTGCGAAACGGAACGGCAACCGATATCGATGCCAGTTCCGTCTGCGATCCATAACGCGCTTTTAAACTCGGACGTAATCCCAGCCTTCTTTTACCCGTTTGCTGATTTCTCCCAGCGCTGACGTGGCAATCAGTGTTTCGGGCAATAAGTGTACGTCAATCCCGGTTTTTTGCAGCGCATTGAGCGAGAGATTGCACGCATAGACATGCAGGTTTTCATATTTCGCTTGCATCGTTGTCAAACGAGATTTGAATGCCGGCCGGTCGGCTCTCAGCAAGTCGAGGCCGCCGCCGTTGGCGATAATTTCCAATTCCAAAGGTTGTCTGTTTTCACGGTAACTTTTAAGCAGACTTTCCGCTTCATCCAACGCCATTTTTATTCTAACCGGATTGGAATTGCTGACTTGCACTATGATTTTAGAAGGGTCGGCAGCAATATTGTTGTCCTGGATGGTTTTAATGAGGAAAGCTGTTTTTTGATAAGAAGCAACGGAATTTTGCGTGGTAAACATCCAGCAAATTGCGCTTCCGAAGACCAGGAACGCCAGCGAGGCGGCGAGGCAATAGGAGTACAGGCCAAACCGGCGACGCGGCAGTTTGTCCGTTTGAGCTGCCGGGGAAGCAGTAACGGGATAAGCATGCTGCAGTAATTCTTTCAGATTGTGCATTTCGCAGACGCGCGCTTTGAGCGGATCATCCTGTTCCAAAATCTGGAAAAGGCGACTTTTGTCGCTTTCGGTCAATTCGTTATCGAGAAATGAGTGCAGCAGTTCGTCCGAAATATTTTGATCTTTCATTATTTTATCCTTTTCAAAAGATTGTTTTTTACCGGGATTTCGGGTGCATGTTCTTTAAGCAGCAATTGCAGGCATATCCGGGCCCGGCATAGCCGGCTCATTACCGTACCGATAGGTATGGCCAGAATTTCTCCGACTTCGGCATAAGAAAATTCCGCCAGATCGACCAGGGTAACGACCTGACGCTGGCCAATAGGCAGCTTTGCCACCGCATCGCGCACCCGCCGGACGATTTGAGACTGGGAATGATAGTCTTCCGGAGTGGTGCTGTCCGCATACAGCGATTCATCCATCGTTTCGATATCGTCCATTTCGCGCTGCTTCCGATAATAATCTCTCCAGCAATTCGTCATTATTTTGAATAGCCAGCTATTGAACTGCGCTGGATCTCGCAATTCTTTCAGAGACTTGATGCCTTTCGTCAACGCTTCCTGTACCAGATCCTCGGCCAGAGCGGAGTTATGGCACCAGGAATAAGCGGTTCGATATAACTTTGGCCGAATTTGCCTGAACTCGCGTTCAAAGGAATTCGCTCCGCACAGCAAAGTGAAAATAGTCATGATGGGGGCGTCATCCCTGATTATGGTTTTTGTATAAATATAGACGGAAGTTACGCTCGAATATTCCATTTTTAATCTTTAATCGACAAAAAATGGAATAAAGGTGTTTATCCTTCCGTCCTAGTACGGTAGCACAAAATAAAAAGGGGTGCTGGAGGGCTATCGTACATAGCAATATCGTTGTGGGAGTCGTTTTATTTTAACAAGATGCCGGTAATTGTTTTACTGCTGCAGTAAGGGCAGTCAACGAGACGCCAAAATAATGCACACCTCTCTGCTTCGCCTTCATTTTGATTGATAGCGGGATATGTCGCGCTTTGTCAAAAACGTATCTGCAAATTGATGGCGTCCATTTTTAGGCGCATCAATCGATTATTAATAATTGTATAAAAAATGGAGGAGTCACGTAATGAAAAGTAAAAATACCGTCAGATTCGATAGCATGTTGCGCAGCATTTTGACGCTGGGTATCGTTATCAATGTCTGCCCTCAGGCGGAAGCGGCGAACTGGTTCCAGACGCAGACCATTGCCGATCCGGCCTGGGGGGCCGGACAAATCATGGGATTTATCGAACCGGCGTATAGCGCATTCCAGAATTCGCCTACACAGCCTTTCGGCTATACGCCGAAAGCCGATCTGGTTTCGGCGCCGGTAAACGCTACCTCGGGGTTGAATACGCAAAGGATACGACCGATCTTGCGTGGACTGATCAATCCGGATATTTCCTATTTTCTGGCGGCCGAGGCATCTCCTAGCGCTTATACTTATTCATTCGGTAATTACGCGCCCAGACTGGTGGATGCGGACCTGACATTCAGCAATTACATCCCCGGCGCGCGGATCGTGGTCGGTATAATTCGTCCACCCGGTTCGGAAGGAGCCTCGGAAGCCTGTCTGGCGTATAACTTTCTGGACGTCACCCCTACGGTTATCAATCAACTGGCACAACCCAATTTCTGGGTCGCCGACGGGCATTATGCACAGGTCGGACATACCGGTGGCTATTCGGTGCCCGGCTCGCAGCTTTCCGGCAATAACGGCTTTCGCTATCCCGGTATCGAAGCGACCGACTGGTTCGAACTCAGCCCTACGCTCGAAGTAGCGTACGGTGTCATGGTCGGCGATTACGGCCGGCAGTTCGAAGCGCAAACTTCCAACGGTACCATCGCTTCGGGTCGACTCCAGGCATCGTACCTGTTCAACGGCAATACCGGCGGAATTTTCCGCAGCGACATTACCGGTTTTATCTGGTACCAGCAATCCGATCCCACGCTCAACGGCGTATCCAATACCATGATACGCGATGGTTTCGGTGCGACCTACCGGCAGAATTACATGACAAAATGGGGCAAAAGCCTGAAAGCGGAATATGTGTACGGCTCCGGAAATATCGAAGCGCCCGGAACCTTCCAGAATGAGCCCGGGTTGACGAAAAATCAGTACACGACCACTTTTTATACCGGTACCAGTAACACGGCATCCGGTTACGACATTTCCGGCGGTCTGTTTTTTACGCCGCATCTCGAACTGACGGTACGCTACGATTATTACGACAGACTGCCCAATATGGCGTATGCCGGCCTGGAACGTCAATTCAGCAATATAGGCGCCGGTCTGCAGTATCACTTCACGCCCAGAACAAAACTGGTCATAGACGATTTCGATCGGCGCGTCTACATTCCGAACAAAGGCAGTTTGTCGGGAGTAGCCTATTCGAATGCCACCAGCGTGGTGGATGCTGTGGGTAACGAATTCGATATCTGGGCCAATATCGAGTTTTGATAATGGATAATAAAGCGATTGCTGCGGGTCGATAGCGCGTCGTTATTAAAACGAAGCGCTATTGACAATGCATTTTAATGGCAAGATCCCGCAGGCTGTTGCGATATGTATCGCAGTGATGAAAATATTTGCCGGGTAAAAGCGGGGGTGCGGATCAGAATCCGGTCAGGCCGACCGGTTCATCATGCGCATCCTGTCCAGTTTCTCGACCACGGCCTGATAAAGCTCATGATCGGCATCGGAGTTATTGCGATCGGGATGGTTGGCGCTGCGGATCTTTCTCAGCGCAGTCGTATCGTCGGGTAAGTCATGCACTTTGGTCACCCGGTCGCCGTTCTTGACCATCTCCCGCTGTAGCTCGGCTTCTGCGCTTGCGCGCGTGTCGTGCAAGCGCTTGTTGCCAAGGCGCCAGCCATCCGGGTTCTTACGCGGGGATTGATTTCGCGCGCCATCAAACCAGATCCATTTACCTGTGTCTGGGTCCGGTTCGAAGCGAACGCTGGTAATGCTGTAGCTGTGCACGGGCGGTTGCAGATCCTTGGCGAATAGTTTGATGGCGCCGATGGTATCCACGGCTGCGAGATAATATTCGCCTGCTTCGTGCGGAAAGAATCCGTTGCCCGGCGCTGGTTCCGGCTTGAGGTCGCTGCGTAACGGATCTGTTTCTGCCATGCGCATGGCTGCTCGGCGTTGTGCGTTAGTCACTGTAATGTCCCTTGATTTTGGGTGAAACCCGCTGGATTGGAATCCCGTTAAATTTTAATGGCCGATTTTTAAGTCAGGGGAAAATTGAGTTAGTGTAATTCTGTCCCGCAGCTTTTTTGTGATTCGCTACTCAGGATTTTGGCTGGTTGTTTCGTTTCGGGCGGGTAACTCATCGCGGCCATAAAATTTCACGCCGCGAATGATTTTGTCGCGTCCCTGTTGAAGACGGAATTTGTTGGTGTCGCGCAGGGAATACACGCAACCGCAATATTCCTGCTGATAAAATTGTTCTCGCTTGGCATTTTCGATCATGCGCTGACTACCCCCGGCTTTGCGCCAGTTGTAATCCCAGTAATGCATGTCAGGATATCGCGATGCAGCGCGAACGCCGCAGCCATTGATCTGGTCCATGTCTTTCCAGCGTGAAATCCCCAGCGTACTGCTGAATACGCTAAATCCATGCTCGGCGGCATACAGAGCCGACCGTTCGAAGCGCATATCGAAACACGCCGTACACCGCTCGCCACGCTCGGGCGAGTCTTCCAGCCCCTTAACGCGCGCAAACCAGTTGTCCTTGTCGTAATCCAGATCGACAAAAGGCACCCCGATCTTGCGGGCATAGCGTATGTTTTCTTCCTTGCGCAGCGTATATTCGGCCAGAGGATGAATGTTAGGATTGTAAAACAATACGGTAAAATCGATCCCCGCTGCGCGGATATCGTCCATGACCGGGCTTGCGCACGGCGCGCAGCAGGAATGCAGCAGGATATGCGTGCTGCCGTCGGGCGTTACAAATGGAGCGGGTGCGGATTTTGGCATGGTCAGGATTGTGCGACGCTTTGCAGTACGTACAAGGATATCATTTTTCGGTAAATATCAAAAGAGGGTGTTTGCTCGGCGCAGAT
>JAJYPZ010000046.1 GCA_021794855.1 Pseudomonadota bacterium
AACAGGACTGGTTGAATTCGCTGCTGGCGATACTTCGGCAGGCCAGCTTACGCCCGTTTCGACCAGCTTGTTGATCACATCCAGGTTGTGCTGTTCGGCAAAAAATTGCAGCAATGATTTCGCGACCACAGTCCCGACCTCAGGCACCGCTTGCAAAACCTGTTCGTCTGCCGACAACAAATTGGCTAAGGTACCGACATGCCGCGCCAGATCTTTCGCGGTTTGCTCACCTACATGCCGAATTCCCAGCGCATAAATAAATCGCGCGAAGCTAGTTTGCTTGCTATGGAGTATCGCTGTCAATAGATTATTCGCCGATTTTTCTCCCATCCGTTCCAGAGTGATCAGACTCGGCAAGTCCAGACGATATAAATCTGCCGGATTATGCACTAGTCCGGCATCGACCATCTGCTCGATCAATTTTTCGCCTAATCCTTCTATATTCATTGCCTTACGGCTTGCAAAATGCCACAGCGCCTGCTTTCTCTGCGCAGGACAGAACAGGCCGCCGGTACACCGCGCCACCGCTTCACCCGGCAAACGTTCGACATGCGAACCGCAGACGGGGCAAGCCGATGGCATGACAAAATCACGCACTTCGGCGGAACGTTGTAGGATTATCACTGACACCACTTCGGGAATGACGTCTCCGGCTCGTCGTACATTCACCCAGTCGCCGATTTTTATGTCTTTACGCCGTATCTCGTCTTCGTTATGCAAAGTGGCATACGTAACGATGACGCCGCCTACCGCGACGGGCGCAAGACGCGCCACCGGCGTTATGGCACCGGTGCGGCCAACTTGGACTTCGATATCGAGCAAACGGGTGGTCGCTTCCTGCGCGGGAAATTTATGCGCCAGCGCAAACCTGGGCGCTCGGGAAACGAAACCCAGCGTGCGCTGCAAATTCAGATCGTTTACTTTATAGACGACACCGTCGATATCGAAAGGCAAGGTTTCGCGCAGAGCGCCGATATGGCGATAATACGCCAGCAAGCCTTCCACGCCCTGCACTACCTGACGCTCTGCAGCCAGCGGAAAATGCCATTCCGCCAGCTGGGCCATTGCGCCTGCGTGTGTTGCGAGCGATTCCCGCTCTGTGTCCAGGCCCACCGCATAAGCAAAAAAATGCAGCCGTCGCGTTGCTGTAACTCGCGGATTGAGCTGTCGTAACGATCCGGCCGCCGCATTGCGCGGATTGGCGAATTCTTTGCCGCCTTTTGTTCGCTGAGCCGCATTCAACGCCGCAAAATCTCGTTTCAGCATCAGAACTTCGCCGCGAACTTCGATGCTCGCTGGCGGATCTTGGCTTGCAAGCGCCAGGGGAATGGCGCGCAGGGTACGTAAATTCGCCGTTACATCTTCGCCGACATAACCGTCGCCTCGAGTCGCACCTGAAACGAATTGGCCGTTTTCGTAGCGCAGACTGACTGCCAGCCCGTCGAATTTAGGTTCGACGGCATATTCAATCTGAGGAAGATTTAATTGTTCGCGTATGCGCTGGTCGAAAGCAATGACCTCAGCTTCGCTGAATGCATTATTCAACGACAGCATGGGCGAGAGATGAGTAAGCGGCTCAAATGCCGCTAAGGCCTCTCCCCCGATTCTCTGCGTGGGCGAATTAGCGGTGATCAGTTGAGGGTAGCGAGTTTCAATATCCTGCAATTGCCGGAACAGCTTATCATATTCCGCATCGCTGATTTCCGGTGCATCGAGGACGTAATAGCGATGGTTGTGATATTCCAGTAACCGGCGCAAACCTGCTGCAGATTTGGCAATATCGGCAGGCACCATAACTAAGGGTGCTCCTAATTAAACAGCCGTAATGCGCGTTGGCCGCCGGCCGGAATTCCTCGTTCGTCCATCCGGTGGTAGATTTCCGTCAGCTGGGTCTGAATTTTTTCTATACCGGCAGCGGAAAGAGTACGAATATTGTCATCAACCAGTTTGCCGTCCAGCGTTTTAGCCAGCTGAAAGCCGAATCTGGCCATGGCCGCAAACATTTCCACCCCGTTATCGACGCGGGGGACTTCGAACAGCAAAGTAATTCCATGCGTAGCCAGAGTGCTCATATATTCAGCAGAAAATGGCGTATCTTCATGATTACACAAACTATATACAACATCACCCCGCTCGTTGTAACGCTGATATACCCCGGCATCGTTTAATATCATCTCATCCGCCTCGGCCATTTCCGCGATCTTGGCTCCGTTAAATGTTACGCCGTCCGGACTCACGACATTCAAACCGATAAGTACGTCGACCTCGACGCAAAACTGATCCAGCTCCTTCGCGTCAACGAGAACAGAACCGATATCGCGCCAGTTGGCTATACCGCTAAATTCTTCTGCCAAAACGCGAGCTTCCTGCCCCAGCGCGATAAGTTGTCGTTCGCTGACGGCCCCGGAACGGTCCGCCAGTTGCAGCGCTATCGTCACATCGTAAAATTCCTGTTCGCGCCATGGACTGATTTCTATCCAGCTGGAAAAATTATTCGCATAGCCCAACCAGCGTACCGCCCTACCTTCCGCCCTCTGGCTTTCCATCAACTTTATAAAGGCGGAACTGGGCATGGCGTCGGCCGCGTGTATCTCGATAATAAATTCCAGCACGGTATCTACGGGTGGCGGAGGCAGTTCCATCACGGCAGGCTTTTCCGTACTTTCGTCTGGCGGCAGCTTATCTGCAACGGTCACGTTCCCGGCTTCGTCGAAATTTTCAGTTTCGTCATGCGGTACAGGTACAGATCGTTTCGGCGGCTCGATGATCGGCGCCGGTCGTTCGGTGACCAATTCGCGGATTTCTGTCTGGTTATCAGCACCTTCGGCGAATTCGCTAACGACCGGATCGATTCTGCCTTCACCGTGCTTGAGCAATACATCGTCCCGCTGCCCGAAGGTCGCCGTCCATTGCTTGCGATATTTCCGGTCCTGCAACCAGTTGTAAACCAGTACGGCTACTACAGCAACTATGGCAAGCACAATCAAACTGATTTGCAAAGAGTTCATCTTGCTATTCCATGGCTAGGTTCAGATGCGGCCGAAGGAAGCGCGGGAGGGATAACCGGCTCAACGGGTGGCGCATCCAGTATCTGAAAAAATATCTCGTCCTTGCGTACCATTCCTAATTCTGTTCGCGCGCGCGCTTCGATAGCGCGCACGCCCTGCTTAAGATCCCGCACTTCGGCATCCATGGCCGCGTTTCTCGCCGCAAGCGTGTCGTCGGTCTGTTGCTGCCGGACCACCTGCTGACGCGTATCCCATACTTTGAACCATCCTCCTCTGCCCAGCCAGAGAGGATACTGCAGCAATAGCAGTAAACCCAGCAGGATGACTGTAAGCCAGCGCACGAACGGCGGCCGGTGGTTATTTGAGCTGATAAAATGCCGCGCGACCGGGATAGCGCGCCAAAGCGCCCAATTCTTCTTCGATCCGCAGCAGCTGATTGTATTTGGCCATCCGGTCCGATCTGGATAACGACCCGGCCTTGATCTGGAGGGCATTGACCGCAACCGACAGGTCGGCGATGAAGCTGTCCTCGGTTTCACCGGAGCGATGCGACACAACGACGGTATAACCGGCGCGCTTGGCTGTTTCTATGGCATCGTAAGTTTCCGACAGAGTACCGATCTGGTTGACCTTGATGAGAATAGAATTCGCAACACCGCGAGCGATGCCTTGAGCCAGAATTTTAGCGTTGGTGACGAACAGGTCGTCACCAACTAGTTGCACCGTTTTTTTCAGACGTGACGTCAGCACCAGCCAGCCATCCCAATCGTTTTCGGCCATTCCGTCTTCGATGCTGACGATAGGATATTTATCGCACCAGGCAGCCAGATAATCGGTAAACTGGCGCGAGTCCAGCGCCAATCCTTCGGATTCGAGCTGATACTTGCCGTCGCGATAAAATTCGCTGGCAGCGCAATCCACGCCGATCGCTATGTCCTGGCCGGGAATGTATCCGGCCTTCTCTATGGCTTCGACGATCAGTTTAAGCGCAGCTTCGTTGGAGTCCAGATTGGGTGCGAAACCGCCTTCATCGCCGACGGTAGTCGCCATGCCCAGCTTGTCGAGAATTTTTTTCAGGGTATGAAATACTTCCGCACCGTAGCGTAATGCCTCGCGAAAACTCGATGCGCCGACCGGAATGATCATGAATTCCTGCATGTCGATATTATTGTTGGCGTGCGCGCCGCCGTTGATGATATTCATCATCGGTACGGGCAAATGCATCGGCCCGGCGCCGCCCAGATAGCGATGCAGCGACAGGCCGGAAGCTTCCGCCGCCGCCCGTGCAACCGCCATCGACACGGCAAGTATCGCATTCGCGCCCAAGCGGGATTTATCCTCGGTGCCATCGAGGTCTATCATGGTCTGATCGATAAAATGCTGTTCTTCCGCGTCCAGTCCGATAATCGCCTCGCAAATCTCGGTGTTGACGAATTCGACCGCTTTCAATACGCCTTTGCCCAAATATCGTGTCGAGTCGCCGTCCCGCAATTCCACCGCTTCGCGACTGCCGGTCGAAGCGCCCGAAGGCACTGCAGCCCGACCCAGAATGCCGGACTCTAGCAGCACATCGACTTCAACAGTAGGGTTGCCGCGCGAATCCAGGATCTCGCGGGCAATGACGTCAACAATTACACTCATTTGCTTTCTCCAGTTTAGCTATCTGCCGGCAAGTACCGGTCAGACTTTAAATACTATGTTCGATAAATCCGTGCTGCTTGATCAGCGTATCGAGTTCTTTCAATGTATACAGCAACTCTTTCATGCGGCCCAGCGGCCAGGCATTTGGACCGTCCGACAAGGCACATGACGGGTTGGGATGCGTTTCAGCAAAAATTCCGGCCACTCCCGCCGCCACCGCCACTCGGGCCAGCACCGGCACGAATTCGCGCTGACCGCCGGAAACGTTGCCTTGCCCGCCCGGCAACTGCACAGAATGCGTCGCATCGAACACAACGGGACAATCCGTATTGCGCATCACCATCAGCGAGCGCATGTCGGACACCAGATTATTGTAGCCGAACGACACCCCGCGTTCGCACACCATGATATTGTCGAGGCCGCCGTTAGCAGCTTTGGCTTTATCGACCACATTTTTCATGTCCCAAGGAGCCAGGAACTGTCCCTTTTTGATATTGACCGGTTTTCCGGCAGACGCCACAGCATGAATAAAATCGGTCTGACGGCACAGAAAAGCCGGAGTTTGCAAGACATCGACCACCGCTGCCACTTCCTCGATTTCGTCTATGCCGTGGATATCCGTCAATACGGGAACGCCGATCTGTTTTTTGACTTCGGCCAGGATCTGCAAACCGGTATCGCGGCCGAGACCGCGGTACGAGCTGCCCGAACTGCGATTCGCCTTGTCGTAAGACGATTTATAGATAAATGGGATACTCAGTTCGGCGCAGATTTCTTTTAACTGTCCGGCAGTATCCATGGCCAGCTGTTGCGATTCGATTACGCACGGCCCGGCAATCAGAAACAACGGATGGCTCAAGCCCGCCTCAAAACCACATAATTTCATTACGCTGCTCCTGTCTGGTTAACGGCGGCCGTGACGAATGCTTTAAACAGGGGATGCGCATCGCGCGGCGTAGAGGTGAATTCCGGGTGAAACTGACAGGCGACGAACCAGGGATGATCCGGCAGCTCTATCATTTCGCACAGGCCATCGGTGGCAGAGTAGCCGCTCACTTTCAACCCTGCTTTTTGCAGCCGCGGCAATAGCTTGTCGTTAACTTCGTAGCGATGGCGATGCCGCTCGACTATGCTGTCGGCGGCGTAGATGGAGTGCGCCAGCGTATCATTCGACAGCACGCACGCCTGACCGCCTAGGCGCATGGTGCCGCCAAGATCCGAGTCTTCCGTGCGCGTCTCCAACTGTCCTGCGGCGTCTTTCCATTCAGAAATCAGGCCGACTACCGGATACTCGGTCGACGGTTCGAACTCGGTACTGTGCGCTGCGGGCATTTCGCCGCGATGCCGGGCGAATTCGATCACGGCCAGTTGCATTCCCAGACAGATGCCCAGATACGGCACCTTGTTTTCGCGCGCGAACTGTATCGCCAGTATCTTGCCTTCGACGCCGCGCTTGCCGAAGCCGCCCGGCACCAGTATTGCGTGCATGCCCTTCAAAACGTCTATGCCGTTCTGTTCCAGCAATTCGGAATCGATATAATGGACATTGACTTGCGTACGCGTATGGATACCCGCATGGATCAACGCTTCCGACAGCGATTTATAGGACTCGGTCAAGCCTACATATTTGCCCACCATCGCGATATCGATACGATGAAGCGGATGTTCCTGCGCTTCGACCAGTTTGTTCCATACCGACAGATCGGCAGGCGGGGGATCGATGCCGAACTTTCGGCAGACGATTTCGTCCATGCCTTGCTGGCGCAGCATTTCCGGAATTTTATAAATATTGTCCACATCCTGGACCGAAATGACCGCATTGGCTTCCAGATTGGTGAATAATGCGATCTTGCGCCGCTCTTCGTCGGGCAGGGGACGGTCGCCGCGACACAGCACGATATCCGCCTGGATGCCGATTTCGCGCAGCTCCTTGACTGAATGCTGGGTCGGCTTGGTTTTGACCTCTCCGGCCTTGCCCAGATACGGCACCAGCGTAAGATGAATATAACAGGTATTGCTGCGGCCTTGCTGCAGACCCATCTGCCGGATCGCTTCCAGAAACGGCAACGATTCGATGTCGCCCACCGTCCCGCCGATTTCGACGATGGCGACTTCGGCGCCCGCTGCGCCGGCATGAATATATTGCTTGATCTCGTCGGTAATATGCGGAATCACTTGCACAGTACCGCCCAGATAGTCGCCGCGCCGCTCTTTCTTGATCACCGACTCGTAAATCTGGCCGGTAGTGAAATTATTGCGCCGGGACATCTTGGTATGGGTAAAGCGCTCGTAATGGC
This sequence comes from Pseudomonadota bacterium, assembly GCA_021794855.1. Next base: position 6,947 of record JAJYPZ010000046.1, read on the forward strand.
CGAGGTCCAGGTCGGTTTCGGCACCGTCTTCGGTGACGAAGACCTCGCCGTGCTGAAACGGACTCATCGTACCGGGATCGACATTGATGTACGGATCGAGTTTCATCATGGTGACCTGCATACCCCGGGATTCGAGGATGGCAGCGAGTGAAGCGGCGGCGATTCCCTTGCCCAGGGAAGAAACAACACCGCCAGTAACGAAGATATAACGTGTCATGTTGATTTACAGCGCAGGTAATGCTGAATTTTAGCCTAAAGCGCATGTTGCCACAATTGGCGCGCACAAAATTTCCGTTTCCTTTACCTAAAAACACGATGGGAATATGAAATCGTGATAATAACTGGCTCTATACCCGGTTCTTTCATTTTTGCACCATCGATTCACCGGGAAACGGCTTACGCCAGCGCCAACCCCAAGTTAACTGTACGTAGTGAAAAATATTGAGGCAAAATGAACGACAAGGTCGTAAGGCAGCTGGACCGTGCCTTAATATTGTATTTATTCCAATCAAAAATGAATGAAAAACCATGGAAAATCACGCCGGAAATCTTCTTGCCAGATTAAGTACGCTTGCAAATTTTCAAGACACCGACCAGAGTCTTGATGAAAATCTGCAACGCTTGTCCGAGATGACGGCGAAAATCCTG
>JAJYPZ010000047.1 GCA_021794855.1 Pseudomonadota bacterium
TGCATATTCTGGCTCTGTATTTCTTTAACCATCAGACCAAACCAATTTCCGCCAGTGCGCTTAACGCACGAGACGACACGCTGAATGTGGAATTGACCCAGCCCGCGCCGACGAAAGCTGCTCCGCAGATCCCTTCCCCCCCTGCCCATGCCGTACCGCCGCCTCAACCTGTGCATGCCAACATAGCAAGACCGGTACACCGGCAACCGGTGCGCCATCACGTATTGACGGCAAAACCCGTCATTTCATCGTTACGCCATAATCGTCTGTCGATTCCGGTAACGCCTCAGCCCACACCGTCGTCGCCGCCTGCGGAAGCGCCAAATTCCTCTGCTCCGACCGATATGAGTAGCTATATCAATATGGTCAGAGCGCGCAAACAGGCGGAATCGGGCGAACCCGCTGCGCCGCCGAGCGCCGATGACGCTCGCATGGCGCGCATAAAACAAAATCTGAAACCGCAGGGAGGCGGCGGCGTATTTCAAATCATTCACGTCGGTACCGAAACCGCGGAATTCACCTTCCGGGGCTGGGGCGACAGCACTTATACCAGTCCGATGCGCCAGACCATCGATGTCAAGGCCGATGCCAATACCGATGTCGAACATGCCATCGTACGCAAAATGATAGCGATCATCCGCGAGCGGCACCCAGGTTATTTCACCTGGGAATCGTATCGACTGGGACGTACCGTGACCTTGTCGGCTAAACCGGAAGACAATGCGGGACTGGAAGATTTTCTGCTGAAGGAATTCTTTTACAATAACAATCGTGCTGCCGAACAGTAATACCGGGATCAATCCGGCGGATTTTGCAGCAGCCATTCAAGCCGGGATTGTTGCGCACGGCTGAACAATTGCATCAAGGCGCCGGCATTCCCGTCGCGCAAGGCGGCCTGCAGCTGTCCGAGTTCCTTTTGAAACGCCGCCAATTCAGCCAGTATTGACGGCCGATTGGCGATAGCGATATCGCGCCACATCTCGGGGCTGCTACCGGCGATGCGCGTAAAATCGCGGAACCCGCCCGCGGCAAAACCGAATAGCTGATCCGCGTTATCGCGCTGCGCAATCATATTGACCAGCGAATACGCCAGTAAATGCGGCAAATGGCTGACAGCGGCAAAAATGGCATCGTGCACGTCCGCGCTCATGATACTGGTCTGCGCGCCGCAATATTGCCACATGGCTGCGATACGATCTACCGCAGCGGAGTCCGTTGCCGGCAACGACGCATATTCATTATTTTCATTTCGCGCATGAATTTCCGGCAACGGCGTAATGACGATTTTTTTATTCAGATACAGATCCGCGCGTGCTGCGGCTGCGCCGCTCAGTTCCGCACCGGCGATCGGATGAGCCGGTACGCAACGAGACAGGTGCCCGGCAAGGTGGCGCTGCATCAAGGCAACGACATCCTGCTTGGTACTGCCTGCATCGGTAACGATCGTTCTGGGCTCCAGCCAGGGCGCAATTTCCTGCATAACGGCAGCCATTTGTCCGACGGGTACAGCCAGTACCGCGATCTCAGCGGCCGCCAAAGCTTCCTCGATATTGTCGGCTATGACATCGACGATGCCTAGGGCCTGAGCCTGTTGCAGATTCCCGCTGCAACGATCGACGCCGACGACGGTTCCTACTGCGCCAGCCTGCTTCAGGCTTAACGCCAGCGATCCTCCTATCAGACCGACGCCGAAGATTACCAGCCTGGAAATGGCATATCTCATCAAGGTCCTTATTCGCCCGTAACAATGCGACCGATTAATATTCTCGCAGGATAACAGCGAGATATCGGCCTCTCCCCGCGTCTGAAATCAGATATCGCGTCCCAATACTCTGGCGATGCCGCCGAGCTCTGCCATCAGCGACTTCAATTCCTCGGGGGTAAGCGCCTGATCGGCATCGCACCATGCTTCACACGGATTAGGGTGCATTTCCACCAGCAACCCGTCGGCGCCCGCCGCCACCGCCGCGCGCGACAGCGCCGCAACCATCCAGGCTTTGCCTCCGGCATGCGACGGATCGACGATTACCGGCAAATGCGTTTCTTTTTTCAGCACCGGTATCGCGGTCACATCCAGCACATTACGGTAGTAGGTCTCGAAGGTACGGATGCCTCGCTCACAGAAAATGATATTGTGGTTGCCAGACGCGGCGATATATTCCGCCGCCATCAGCCACTCGGAAATCGTCGCCGACATTCCACGCTTGAGTATGACCGGTTTGTTGACGCGGCCGACTTCCTTCAGCAGATCGAAATTCTGCATACTGCGCGTGCCGATCTGGATCGCGTCGACATCCCACTCCATGAACGTATCGAGCATGCGCACGTCCATCAGTTCGGTAACGATGGGCAGAGCTTGCGCATCGGCGGCTTTGCGAAACATTTCCAGACCTTCGACGCCTTTGCCCTGAAAAGTATAAGGGCTGGTACGAGGCTTGAACGCCCCGCCGCGCATCAGACGGCAGCCTGCCGCTTTGACGAATCGTGCGGCATCGTCCATTTGCGGCTGGGTTTCCACCGAGCATGGACCGGCTATCACCTGAACGGTATTGCCGCCCACGGGTACGCCTTTGATTTGAACGACAGTATTTTCCTTATGCCATTCGCGTGCCACGATTTTATAAGGCTTGACGATATTCATGGATTGCTCGACACCCGACAAAGCATCGATCGATTCCTGGTTGATCGCGCGTTCGTCGCCGATTGCGCCTATGATCGTGCGCTCTACGCCGCGTGAAATATTGGCATCGCAGCCGTATTCCTTGACTTTCTTTACGACTGCATCGATTTGTTGTTCACTCGCCCCGGGGCTCATCACGATAATCATTATTACTACTCCTTTAAGGCGTTTTCCAACGCCTGCAAAAATTGGTGGTTTTCCGATGCAAGCCCTATGCTAACACGCAAAAATTCCGGCATGGCATAATTACTGATCGGACGGACGATGACGCCTTGCTCTAACAATCTTCGATACATCGATGTCGCATTGCCGATACGTATGGCTAAAAAATTTCCGTACGACGGAATATAAGACAGCTTCAATAGCGCCAGACCTTGCGTAATCTGGCGCATTCCCAACTGGTTCAAAGCGTAGCTGCGAGCGATGAACTCATCGTCCGCCAGCGCCGCGGTCGCCGCGACCAGCGCCAGATGACTGACGTTAAACGGTTGCCGCACCCGATTGAGCATATCTGCGACTTCGGCGCTTGCCAAAGCGTATCCTACCCGCAAACCAGCCAGACCGTAAGCCTTGGAAAACGTTCTGGTGACGATCAAATTCGGAAAGCGTGCCAGCCAGTTCATGGCATCCGATTGCAGCGCTTCCGGCAGATATTCGCCGTAGGCTTCGTCCAGCACAACCAGAACGTGCTCCGGCACCTGTTGCAGAAACGCCAGCATATCGTCGTTAGACAAATAAGTGCCGGTAGGGTTATTGGGGTTGGCAATGAATAGCATCCTCGTATCGGCACGGATCGCAGCCAGCATTGCTTGCAGATCGTGGCCGTATTCGCGCGCCGGTACGGCGATACCTTGCGCTCCGGCTGTCAGCGTTGCGATGGCATAAACCGCAAAAGCGTGTTCGGAAAATATCGCCGATGTCCCGACCGAGAGAAATGCACGCGCCGCCATATCGAGCACATCGTTCGAACCGTTACCGAGCACGATTTGCGTCGTCTTAACGCCCAGTCGCGCCGATAACGCCTGTTTGAGCTCGAAACCGCTGCCGTCAGGATAGCGAGCCAGTTCGTGCAGTTCCCGTTCGACTGCGGTCATGGCCCTGGGACTGGGACCGAGGGGATTTTCATTCGAAGCCAGTTTGACGATACGTTCCGGCGCCATACCGAGTTCGCGGGCGAGTTCGGAAATGGGCTTGCCAGGTTGATACGGAGCTATGGCGCGAACGTACGCCGGGGCAAGCGCGGCAAGCGAGACAGTTCCGGAATCCGGATTTGACTGCGTGTTAAGCTGTTTCGTCATGATAATGATAAATTCTGTGATTATTCAATGAAACACGGAAAGCGCTGCTCTGTCGCTCTAACGAATCACAATACGCCGACGGGATACGACCCCAGCAATTTCAGATAACTGGCTTCCTGCCGGACTTCTTCGAGCGCCAGACTGACTTCCGGATCGTCGCGGTGCCCTTCGATATCGACAAAAAAAACATATTCCCACAACTCAGCATAATCGTTTTTATTCGCGGAAGTATGCCGCGCCGGACGGGATTCGAATTTGGTCAGCGATACGCCGTGACGGACAAATGGCTGGAGCAGCTTGACGATTGCTCCGGGAAGATTGGGCGCGGACAATACCAGAGATGTTTTGTCACAGCCCGATCGCGCTGCATCTTCCTTCGCCACTACCAAAAAACGCGTGGTATTGTCCGGTTCGTCTTCAATATGTTCGAATATGCACTTTAAACCGTAAATTTCCGCCGCCACCGTGCCGGCCACGGCTACCGAGGAAGCGTCGGCAGCCGCCAGCCGGGCAGCTTCCGCATTGCTGGCGACAGGAATCCGCTGCGTATTCGGCAGATTGCGGTTCAACCATTCATGACATTGGGCCAGAGACTGGCTGTGAGAATATACGATCGATACGCCGGCCAATCCTTCCGTCTTGCGCAACAACGACTGGTGTATACGCAAATCCACTTCGCCGCAGATTTTAAGCGGAGTGTCCTGCAACAGATCCAGCGTCCGGTTTACAGCGCCTTCGGTAGAGTTTTCCACCGGAACCACGCCATAATCGGCAGCGCCGGCATGCACATCGCGAAATACTTCGTCTATCGACGAGCATGGACGCATTTGCGCAGCATGCCCGAATTGCTTGATCGCCGCCGTCTGGCTGAAAGTACCTTCAGGCCCCAGAAAAGCAACCGTTAGCGGTTTTTCCAGCGCCAGACACGCGGACATGATCTCGCGAAACAGTCTAAGTACCGTATCGTCGCTCAAAGGTCCGGAGTTTATTTCCTTAAGGCGGCGCAATACCTGAGCCTCGCGCTCCGGACGGTAAATGGTGCCGTTCTTCAAGCGTCCCACCGTCTGCGCATGACGCGCGCGCTGATTGATCAGCGCCAGCACCTGTTCGTCGATCGCATCGATTTGCGTACGCAGCTGTTGTAAATCTTCTGACATGTTCAGACTATCCCCGGCGTCCGGCGAAATCCTGCATATATTCGACCAATGCCTGAACCCCGGCCAGCGGCATGGCATTATAGATCGACGCACGCATGCCTCCGACCAGCCGGTGGCCTTTCAATTGCAGCAAACCGTGTTCGTCCGCTCCCCGCAGGAATTCTTCGTCCAGTCTCGAATTATGCAGGGTAAACGGAATATTCATGCGGGAGCGGCTGTCCCGCGCTACGGGACAAAGATAAAAGTCGCTGGCGTCAAGATACGAGTACAGCAGATCGGATTTGATCCGGTTGCGCTCCGCCGCTGCCGACAGGCCGCCTTCGTTCTTCAAATGACGGAATACCAGACCTGCGATATACAGAGCATAAGTCGGCGGAGTATTGTACATGGATTGATGTTCGGCCTGAATCCGGTAGTCGAACATGGTGGGCGTTCCCGGCAAGGTTTTACCGAGCAGGTCTTCGCGAACGATGACCAGAGTCAAACCGGCAGGACCGATATTTTTTTGCGCTCCGGCATAAATCAGGCCGTAACGGCTGACGTCTATCGGTTTCGAAAGTATATTCGACGACATATCGGCGACCAGAGGAACTTTGCCCGTATCCGGCGTCCAGTGAAATTCGACGCCGCCGACCGTTTCGTTGGCTGCGTAATGGACATAAGCCGCTTCCGGATCAAGTTCCCACTCTGTTTTCGGCGGCACGCGATTTCGCGCGCTGGCCGCAACATTGACCGTCGCGTAGCGCTGCGCTTCTTCTATCGCCCTTTCGGACCAGATGCCGGTGTTAACATAATCGACCCGCTTTTTACCGCGCAGCAGATTCATCGGTACCATGGCGAATTGGGAGGATGCACCGCCTTGCAGGAACAAAATCTTATAGTCCGCGGAAATTGCCAGCAATTCGCGCAAATCGGCTTCTGCCTCATGGAAGATTTCCTGAAATTCCTTGCCGCGATGACTCATTTCCATCACCGACATCCCTGAACCGCGCCAATCGAGCATTTCGTCCCGGGCCTGTTCCAGTACCGGTTTCGGCAATACAGCGGGTCCTGCGCTAAAATTATATACGTGCATTTGATTTCCAGCCTGATTCTTGCTCTGTCTGCGTATCGATCGAATTAAAGTGTCCTACACCGCATCGTCATCATCGGGTTCCAGTACGCGCTCGACACCGATGAGTTTCTGTCCGTCGTCGAGATTGATCAGGGTAACGCCTTGCGTGGCGCGTCCCATTTCGCGCATTTCCTTGACCCGGGTGCGTATCAGTACGCCGCCGTCGGTGATCAGCATGATTTCATCGTCCGGTTCCACCAGCGTCGCTGCAACTACGCGACCATTGCGTTTGGTCGTCTGTATCGCAATCATACCCTGAGTCCCGCGCCCGTGACGAGTGTATTCGGCGATATTGGTGCGTTTTCCATAGCCGTTTTCGGTAGCGGTCAACACCGATTGCTGTTCGTTTTCGGCCACCAGCAGCGAAATGACTTTCTGATCGACGCCCAGTTTCATGCCGCGCACGCCGCGAGCGCCGCGGCCCATCGAACGCACATCGTTCTCGTCGAACCGCACCGCTTTGCCGCCATTGGAAAACAGCATGATGTCATGGCTGCCTTCGGTCACCGCTACACCCACCAGATAATCGCCGTCATCGAGCCCGACCGCGATAATCCCGGAACGGCGCGGATTGGAAAACTCCGATAACGGCGTCTTTTTCACTACGCCGTGCGCCGTGGCCATAAAGACGAAACGGTTGTCGACAAATTCCTTCACCGGCAAAATGGCGTTGATTTTTTCGCCGTCGGACAGCGACAGCAAGTTTACGATAGGTTTGCCGCGCGAGATGCGGCTGCCTTGCGGCACCTCGTACACTTTGACCCAGTACACGCGGCCCAGGTTGGAAAAACATAATATGTAATCGTGGCTGTTGGCGATAAACAGGCGCTCGATAAAGTCGTCTTCTTTGGTCGGCGCCGCCTGCTTGCCGCGACCGCCGCGCTTCTGCGCGCGATAGTCGTCGAGCGGCTGCGATTTCATATAGCCGCCGTGCGACAGTGTAACCACCATATCCTGCGGCGTAATCAAATCTTCGGTACTCAGATCTTGCGCATACACCACGATTTCGGAGCGGCGCTTGTCGCCGAACTGCTGCTTGACCAGATTGATCTCATCCTGAATGATAGCAGTGACGCGCTCGGGTCTGGCCAGAATATCCAGCAAATCGGCGATTTTGGTGATGACCTCTTTGTATTCGTTGAGGATCTTGTCCTGCTCCAGACCGGTCAAACGTTGCAGGCGCAGTTCCAGAATCGCTTGCGCCTGCGCATCCGACAACCGATAACCGGCATCGGATATGCCGAATTCGATCGCCAGACCTTCAGGCCGGAATGCCTGAATGTCGGC
>JAJYPZ010000048.1 GCA_021794855.1 Pseudomonadota bacterium
GCGGCTGGGTAGCTCAGTTGGTAGAGCAGCGGACTGAAAATCCGCGTGTCACAGGTTCGATTCCCGTCCCAGCCACCACGACGAGTCCATTGTAATCCTATGGTTACAGTGGACAATCGGAAGGCATAATGAGGACCAGGTCCGTTTTCAGGCGTCTTTCTGACACTTTTCTGTCATTTTTGACCTACGCCCGACTGCGGTCCTATGCGCTCCACGGCGTTCAGCCGTAAATTTATGCGCAGAATCCAGCTTTGATCGCTATACGCAACTCCACCCATACGGAGTTGTCATGCGCTACCCCCAGTTCCAATCCCATTACTCCACCACCACCTCGCCTCTCGTTTTCGGTTCGACTGAGGAGGTACGTCATCATGGCTAAACCTTATCAAGAAGGTAAAACCTGGTCGATCCGGCTACGCATCCAAGGCCAGGATGTTTATTTGAGCGGCTTTGCCAGTGCAGCGGCCGCGCTGAAGGCAGCCACCAAACAGCGCCAGGCGCTGGAAAACCTGGGCAAGCCCATTGGCCTCGACCCCTTGCGCACCAGCGTCGGGCAGGCGTTGCAAACCCGGCTGCATCACACTAATACGGGAAATTAATCTCGACCGTTTAATCTTATTTCTGAAGGTCGTGGATATTGGGGGATTATCGTATGAATCCCGTTTGTTTCAAATTGTACCCGAGGGCGTCCGCAGGAGGAAATTCAGCATGTGCGACCTGCATGCCGTTAGTCGGACTCGGGTACGCCGAAGAAACGATGTCGATCAATTCTCAGACATGTTTGCCAAACACTTCATGCCGTTTGTTGAGAAGATCGCTTTAGCCTCGCGTCTCATTTGGACCGCATCTCTTTCCGATACGGTAGCGTCGTCTTCGGTCAGGCGAAATATTCCCATGGAATCACTGACCCCGGCAACTTGCCCCAATAAGGATTGCGCGCTGGCCGCAAGTTGTTCCACCATAGCCGCATTTTGCTGAGTAATGTCGTCCATTTGCCCAACAGCCTCGGTAATCTGGGCAATACCGGATTGTTGCTCCGTTGTGGCCGTATTAATTTCTCCCAGCAATGCACGGACGCTTTCTGCCGATTTCAATATTTCCTGCATACGCTCGCGAGCCTCGCGAGTACGCACATTGCCTTCGTTCACGCGCTCTGCCGATTCGGTAATGAGCAGTCTGATTTCATGCGCAGCTCCTGTAGTACGCTGAGCCAGAGACCGCACTTCGGCTGCGACCACGGCGAATCCACGTCCCGCTTCGCCTGCGCGCGCCGCCTCCACTGCGGCATTAAGCGCCAGAATATTGGTTTGAAAAGCGACGCCTTCGATCACCTGAATAATTTCGCCTATGCGCATGGACGAATCGGAAATGTTTTGCATGGTTTCAGCCACCGCCAGCACCGCCTGATTGCCATCCTCAGTCATGTTCCCTGTTTTTTGAGCCAGGCTCACCCCATAATGAGCGGAATTCGCACTTTGTCTAACGGTACTATTGATTTGCTCCATAAATGCGGCTGTTTGCTCAAGATTACTGGCCTGGGCTTCAGTACGAAACGCCATGTCCTTGTTTCCCGATGCAATCTCACGCACCGAACTCCGCAAATTTTCGATCTCGGCACGTACGTCATGAACCACGGTACGAAGATTTACCGATAACTGTAACAAAGAACGCTGCAAGCTGCCTGCTATCCCTTGAGCATTTACGGCAATCGGATATGAAAGATCGCCGGCTGCTAAACGATTGGCATCTGTTGCGATAACGCGTAACGGTTTTAAGATAAGCCCCTGGATCGCCCAGATAGCGGCAAGTGCTGCGAAAAGAGCGATAAAGGCCGTGAAGCCCATAGGTATTCCTATCTTTGCGGAAGTCATTGTCAGACCCGCAGCGAACAATTGCACACCCAATAATTTTGCATACAAATTTGGCGTCAGTATCCTACGTAATCTGCCACGCCAGTCCAGCCTGACCAGATTTCCATGACGCAGCACCAGTGAGGCTATCCCCTTACGGCTTTCTTCGCACATACGCAAATAAAGCTTTTCTGCGGCCCGGATGGCTACCGGTGGAGGCGACGTCCTTACCGACAAGTATCCGGTCAGGCTATCGCCGTTCATCATGGGAGTGACATTCGCTTGTACCCAGTAATGGTCGCCATTTTTACAGCGATTCTTGACTATGCCTATCCAGGGCAGGCCGGATTGAATGGTGGCCCATAGATCGCGAAATGCCTCTTCAGGCATATCCGGATGACGAATTAAATTATGCGGCTGACCCAGCAATTCTTCCTTGGCATAGCCGCTGATCTGAACAAAGGCATCGTTACAATAAGTAATGCGTCCTTTCAAATCAGTTACGGATACCAGTGTTTTATCGGCGGGAAAGGCTTTTTCGCGTTGCGTGATGGATTTATTGATGCGCATGATGATTTCACTTAAACAATTTCGATCTTTTTTTAAAAAATGCCGGCACAGCTGATCGGCAAAAAGCAGAGAACCGGTCCAACAGCAAAACGGCTATCGTCGGCTTAATGACAGCAGGAATCGTGATTACTTTTTAAAACGACAAACAGAACTTCACCCCGTCGAAAATTACGTTAACTCCGATAGCTTTCTTCAAGAAATGATTAATTCGCCAGGCCATAAGATGGTTTTCACAATCAACCGAATTTACCTATTTTAATTAAATAAAGGATGTATGCGAAAAGCCGAGACTCATACTTACATAATATTATAATATTTAAAGATGCTTATGTCATTATATTGACAACGAATTGACTTAAAATTGCGATTAACACAGCAGTTGTCATAGCGTTACCGTTCTTTTGCTTCCGGTAACAGAAGGGGACACAAAAAACACAATGTTTGTCAACTTAACGGACAAAACGGTTCGACTTAAATTAATTTAATTCAAAAGCTTACATTTTTAATTAAAAACATAATAACCCGACTAAAACACTCCAGTTTTTCGTAAACTTGCCGTTAGTTATCCATACACTCGCACTTTTTTCTGCCCTGACTCTTCGATATACGGAGTTGCGAAAATTTTAACAAATTTGCCCTACAGATAAATCGATTGCGGTGTAGCAAATTCATAATAATCGACCGGGCCGGGAAACCTGCCTACTTACCTGGGAAAGCATTATCATGCGCAACAATCAACCTGTAACCAATCGTGAATACATTCTTCAGGATTTCGAAACAATCGTTTCGAAAACAGATTTGCAAGGAAATATTACTTATATAAATCAAGAATTTGTCAGGATAAGCGGCTTCACGGAAGAAGAATTGCTCGGGGCACCGCAGAATATCGTACGCCATCCCGATATGCCCCCCGAAGCATTCGCGGATTTCTGGCGCACCATCAAGGATGGCAAATCGTGGACGGGGCTGGTCAAAAACCGATGCAAAAACGGCGATTATTATTGGGTTGAGGCAAATGCAGCCCCCCTCATAGAAAACAATAAAATTGTCGGTTTTACCTCGATACGTGTAAAACCGAGCCGAGAACAAATCAATGCGGCAGAAAAGGCGTATTCCGCTCTCAAAAACGGCGATCGTTCGCTGGAAATCGTAGAAGGAGCCGCTCTGCAAAAATCGGGATTGCGCAAGCTGAATTTTCTTCCCCGGATATCGATTAGCGCGAAAATCGTTACGTTTATCATCGCCCTTGTTCTGACATTCTCACTTATCGGTCTGTTTGCCATCGCAAAACTGTCGATCACGCCCGCGTACTCAGGCTGGATAACAGGATTTGCATTGATGGGCGCGCTGGTCTCGTTATTGTCAGGATATATTCTTTATCAGGAAATCGTACCGCCTTTACACAAAGTTCTCGCCGACATCGAAGCTATGAGTGCGGGAGACTTATCCGGCAAGATCGCATCGAGCGGTAATAACGAGCTTGCCCGAATGACGCAGGCACTGCGGGTTTTTCAAACCAATGTGAAGCTGCTGATCGGACAGATCAAGGAATCGACCGGCCAGGTAAGTTATGGCGCAGGTGAAATATCAACCGGAAATAATAACTTATCCGAACGCACCGAATCGCAGGCAAGTTCCTTGCAGCAAACCGCCTCAGCCATGGAAGAAATAACCTCCACCGTCAAACAGAATGCCGATAACGCCGGTGCCGCCAATGAACTGGTACTGTCGACTTCGCAGATAGCGGAAAAAGGCGGCCATGCGGTTGATCAGGTAATCCGTACCATGGAATCGATCAAATCGAGCTCGGGGAAAATTGCCGACATCATAGGAGTCATCGATAGTATTGCCTTTCAAACCAATATCCTGGCGCTGAATGCCGCAGTCGAAGCGGCTCGCGCCGGAGAACAAGGCCGCGGTTTCGCCGTAGTGGCAACCGAAGTTCGCAGTCTTGCGCAACGCAGCGCTGCTGCGGCAAAAGAAATCAAGACGCTAATCGACGATTCGGTCGACAAAGTAAATACGGGCGGCAAACTGGTCGATGATGCGGGTAAAACGATGGCGGAAATCGTGAGCGGCGTTAAACGCGCTGCCGGCATCATGAATGAAATCACCGTTGCCAGCCTGGAACAAAGTGCAGGAATAGAACAAGTCAATCAAGCTATCTCGCAGATCGACGAAATGACACAGCAAAATGCAACCCTGGTCGAAGAAGCCGCAGCAGCAGCTGCAACCATGACATTACAGGCGCAATCCTTAACTGCGTTAGTTGATTCGTTTAAATTGGTCGCAGGAAACTCCGCCCGTACTTCGTTACAATCTGATCACCGGACAAAAACGCTTGCATCAAGGGTTCCCGGAAATTTTACTCAAAAACCACTGAGACAAATTACCGCTGCCGCAAACAAATATTAGACTACGACAGGGCATTACCGCTTCCAGCAACAGTACGCCGACGCAAACTAGAAGATGCGTCGGCGTTTCGCCGCTCGAGTCGAGACATAAGGGCCGCACCCTCCAAATTCGTTCATGACTACCCGTTTAACAGCATTATCCGATGCAAGTGGACCGTACCAACAAACATTATTACAAAAATAAACAATAATTAAACGTTAACGTAAATATATTTAACTTTCATTAAACAAATGGCATCTCCATAATACAGGGTACTTTTTCGCATTCGTGCGCGCCACTGGACTTTGAGCGCACTTCAATATGTCCTGTACCGGAGATTGTCATGTCATCAACCCCGAAATTCATCCTTCTTATGCTCAGTAGTGCGGCACCCCTGTTACTTTGGGCGATGGGACTTTTCGGGAACATGTTAACCGGTAACCACGCCCAGCGTATCGCCCGCCTGAGTAGCGGCGTCAGTAGTTTGGCTTTTCTTTGCTCCGCCCTTGCTGCCATTCTGTACGCCATCAGCGGTGAAACGTTAACAGTAACTCCCTATTCCCTTATATTGCCCGGAAATATGGGCGCATTGGCCCTGAGCGTCTATATCAATACCGTGACGGTAATAATGCTCTGTCTAGTTTCTTTCGTGGGCTTTGTCGTGGCGCGCTACGCGCGCAATTATCTGCAGGGCGAGAAGCATCAGGGACGGTTTTATACCTGGCTCAATTTAACGCTCGCTTCTATCCTGACTTTGATCGTTTCAGGCAATATGCTGATGTTCGTATTGGCATGGATGACCACCAGTCTTTGTCTGCACCATCTCCTGATGTTCTATCCAGAACGCGAAGGAGCCGTTTTGGCGGCCCGCAAAAAAATCATAGCCAGCCGGCTCGGGGAAATCTGCCTGCTGATAGCCGTATTGCTTATCGGCTCTACGCTGCATACGATGGAGTTCAACGAACTTTTTCCTGCCATGGCAGCATGGACGGGACCATTGCCGTCTGCACTCAAATGGGCCAGCGTGCTGATCGTATTGGCCGCAGCCCTTAAATCCGCCCAGTTCCCTCTCCATGGTTGGTTAATGCAGGTTATGGAAGCTCCGACACCGGTATCCGCATTATTGCATGCAGGCATAGTCAATGGCGGCGCTTTTCTGGTCATCCGCATGAGCCCGATCATGTCGCAGGCGACGACCGCTTCCGATATCCTGGCGATCATCGGGCTAAGTACTATCGCAGTCGCCGCACTGGTCATGCAGACTCAAACCAGTCTCAAGGTGTTTTTGGCCTGGACAACTACTGCCCAGATGGGCTTCATGCTGCTGGAATGCGGGCTGGGGCTTTACAGTCTCGCAATGCTGCATTTGGTTACGCATTCTTTATACAAAGCACACGCCTTTTTGTCTTCGGGAAGCGCCGTCGATAATTTCCGTGCGCCTTCCGTGAAGCGGGCGCATGCTAGTCCTACCTTATGGCAATGGCTCGTCGTCGTCGCTTTCGCGGCGTTGATGACTGCAGGAATAGGATATGCGTTCGGCATAACCGTAACGATTCAGCCAGCCCTTCTTGGCTCGGGAATAATCGTGGTTGTGGCAATGACACAGTTCCTGCTCCCGTCTTTTATGAGCGGCATGGGTCCTGCATTCATTTTGCGCGCTGCTGCTCTGAGCGCTGTGGTATGCACTGCTTATTTCAGTTTGCACGCAGCTTTTCATTTCATATTGCAAACGAGCTTGCCGCCTGTGCGGATCACGCGTGATCCGGTTCAGTTCGTACTGATCGGAATGATATTGCTGGTATTTTTTGCCATTATTCTGATTCAGCAAAATTTACCGAAACTGGTCAGATATCCTATCGCCCGCAGGGCCTATGTGCATCTATACAATGGATTATATATCGACATCCCGTTTTCAAGACTTGTGCAATGGCTGTTTCCGGTACATGTCCCGCATAATGGAGTCAAATCATGAACCGCTCGACCACCATTCTTTCGAAGCCGCTTGCTAAGATCATGAATGCCAGTACTCACGATATCGGGGCACCCCACGAAACGGTATCGTCGCAGGATACGGCTTCACTGGAAGAAAAAGTGCAACGGGTATGCCAGCGTATCGCTCCGGTCTGGCCGCTGGACGCTTTCGTTGCGGTCAGCCCTTATTTTGGTCTGCGCGATCTGGATTTCGAAAAGGCGAACGAGACCCTGAGCCGCGTGGCCCGATCTTCCCTGGTAATGCCGCGTAGCTATTACCGCGAACAACTTTTGTCGGGGCGCATCGAGCGAGGGGATTTGGAACAGGCGCTCAAACAGCACGGACTCGACATGAGCGTTGCCGAAGCGGAAAAAATCCTTTCCAGCGACATTCTTTCGCCCGCGCCAATCCCGATTCCGCTCGTTTCGGACATATTGGAAACAATTGATGGCGTGGCATGGACCCAGTTCATTATCGAACAGATCAGTCAGTTTTCTGCCGCCTATTTCGATCGGGGGCAGGCGATCTGGCCGATGCCCTGGCAAAATGAATCTCTCTACGAAGCCTGGCGCCATTTTGGCGAAATCGACCTGAGTCCCCGAATGATGGGCTTGCACGGTGTACGTTCCGCGATAAAGGAATTGCCTGACGAGCCGGAAGACACT
>JAJYPZ010000049.1 GCA_021794855.1 Pseudomonadota bacterium
CCGAACGCCCGCCGGAATGGCAGTACAGCAGTATGGTTTTGTCGTGCGCGGTGCACAATACGGGATGACGATGTTTGGTAGTCGGATCGGCTGAAGCCTCGAGGATGCCGCGCGGGATATTCAGCGCGCCGGCGATATGACCACCGTGAAACTCGTCCGGTTCGCGCACGTCTATCACCAGCACACCACCGGCGCCCAGTTTTTCTTCTGCGGTTTCCGCATCCCATTCATCGATGTGGCTACGCGCTTCTTTAATAAAGCAGCCAAGCTGTTTAGCCATTATAATTCTCCTTTTCCATACCGAATGTCAGCTGTTCAGAATATCCTGACAAACCCGCTATCGAAAGTCTACCATGTCCTCTATACTCGACGGCTTAAATCCGGAACAACTCGCGGCGGTGACTTTGCCGCATCAATCGGCCTTAATCCTGGCCGGCGCCGGTAGCGGCAAAACCCGCGTGCTCACCACCCGGATCGCGTGGCTGCTGCAGACCGGGCAAATATCGCCGTCGGGTATCCTGGCCGTCACCTTTACCAATAAAGCCGCCAGGGAAATGCTGGTCCGCCTCAGCGCCATGCTGCCGCTCGATCCCCGCGGCATCTGGATAGGCACCTTTCACGGCCTGTCGAACCGATTGCTGCGTACGCATCACCGCGAAGCGGGGCTGCCGCGCTTATTCCAGATACTCGATAGCGCAGACCAGCTTTCCGCCATCAAACGGCTGCTTAAAGCCATGAATGCCGATACGGAAAAATTCGAACCAAAAAAAGTCCAGAATTTCATCAACAATAACAAGGATTCCGGCCTGCGTGCCGACAAAATCGAAGTTTTCGATCCCTACACCCGTCGTCTCGCCGAATTTTATGCCGCCTACGACGAGCAGTGCAATCGCGAAGGTGCGGTCGATTTTGCCGAATTGCTGTTGCGCAGCGATGAAATGCTGGCGCGGGACAGTTCCTTGCGCCAGCATTATCAGGACCGGTTCCGGCATCTGTTGATAGACGAATTCCAGGACACCAATCGCTTGCAATATCGCTGGCTCAAACATTTTGCCGGCACGGCTTCCGCACTGATGGCGGTCGGCGACGACGACCAGTCGATTTATGCGTTTCGCGGCGCACATACCGGCAATATGAACGAATTTCAGCGCGACTATGCGCGCGACAATCTGATCAAGCTCGAACAGAATTATCGCAGTCACGGCAATATTCTCGATGCCGCCAATGCCCTGATCAGCCGCAACCAGACCCGGCTGGGAAAAAATCTGTGGACCGCCGCCGGCGCCGGAGAACTGATTCGCGTCTATATGGCGTATAACGACCAGGAAGAAGCGCGTTTTATCGGCGAAGAGGCGCAAGCCCTGCATCGGGAAGGAATGGCGCTTAACGACATCGCCGTGCTGTATCGCTCCAACGCGCAGTCGCGGGTACTGGAACATGCCTTGTTCAGCGCAGGCATTCCTTATCGCGTTTACGGCGGGTTGCGTTTTTTCGAACGGCAGGAAGTCAAGCACGCGCTGGCTTATTTGCGCCTGCTGGCGAATGCCGACGACGACAGCGCCTTTACCCGCATCGTCAATTTCCCCACTCGCGGGATCGGCGCGCGCACGCTGGAACAGCTGATCGATACCGCAGGGAGTACGCAATCGAGCTTGTGGCGCGCGGCCTGCGGCAGCGCCAGCGCATCCGGCGGCAACAAAGGGCTGGCCGGTTTCGTCGGGCTCATGCGCGCCATGCAGGACGCCGTCATCGGCCTGACCCTGCCCGAAGCGATCGCGCATATCTTGCAGGCCAGCGGCTTGATGGCGCACTATCAGGCGGAAAAAGACGGCCAGGACAGAATCGACAACCTGAACGAACTGGTCAATGCCGCGGCGGTATTCGTCAACGACCCCGACGCGCTGGCGGAGGATGGCGACAACGACGGCATGATGGCGAACTTTCTTGCGCACGCCGCGCTGGAAGCCGGCATGCATCAGGCCGGCGCGGGTCACGATGCGTTGCAGCTGATGACCGTGCATTCGGCTAAAGGCCTCGAATTTCAGGCGGTATTTCTGAGCGGGCTCGAAGAAGGACTGTTTCCGGGCGAGCAATCGCTGGCCGAACAGAACGGTATCGAAGAAGAACGCCGCCTGATGTATGTCGCCATCACCCGCGCCCGTCAGCGGCTGTACATCAGTCACGCTCAAAACCGGATGCTGCACGGACAGACCCGCTACGGCATCGCCTCGCGTTTTTTAAGCGAGCTGCCGCCTGCGCTGCTTAAACCGGTCAATGTTCAGTACCACGCCGCAGCCGTCGCCGAGATTCCGTCGTATTCCCGTCAATCCGCCGAAACGCCCTGGCGCATGGGCATGAACGTACGGCACGCCAAATTCGGCACCGGCGTCGTCATCAATCTGGAAGGACGAGGTGAAGACTTGCGCATCCAGATCAATTTCGGCGGCACGCACGGTATAAAATGGCTGGCGCTGGCTTACGCCAAGCTTGAAGCCGCATGAATAAAGCCGACTTGCCGCTCCCGCCGGCCGACCGTCCATTCGTCCGTAGCGATGCGCCGCAGCATACCCCCTTCCTGTTATCGACCGCCCCATGAATTTACTCCGTACGCTCGCCAAAATCAGCAGCATGACCTTGATGTCGCGAGTGCTGGGCTTTGCCCGCGATGCGATCGTCGCCCGCAGTTTCGGCGCCAGCATCTATACCGATGCCTTCGTCGTGGCGACACGCATCCCCAACCTGCTGCGCCGCTTATTCGCCGAAGGCGCATTTTCCCAGGCTTTCGTGCCGATACTCACCGAATACAAAAACCGCCGCGGACACGAAGACACGCGCCTGCTGGTCGACCATGTCGCCACTTTGCTGTTTATCGTACTCTGCATCGTTACGCTGTTGGGCGTGCTCGCCGCGCCATTGGTAATCTATTTGAGCGCGCCGGGTTTTGCGGACATGCCGGACAAATTCCAGGTCACCGTGCATATGCTGCGCATTACCTTTCCCTATATTCTACTGATCTCGCTGGTTTCGCTATCCGGCGGCATCCTCAATACCTACAGCCAGTTCAGCATTCCCGCCTTCACCCCGGTTTTGTACAATGCCGCCATCATCGCCGCCACGCTCTGGCTGGCGCCGTACATGCACCCGCCGGCGATGGCTATGGCTTGGGGAGTGGCGCTAGGCGGCCTGCTGCAACTGGCTCTGCAATGGCCCTCTCTGCATCGTCTGGGCCTGTTGCCGAGATTTCGTTTCAGCTGGCGTGACGAAGGCGTCTGGCGCGTCCTTAAATTAATGGGACCGGCAGTGTTCGGCGTATCGATTGCGCAACTGTCTCTGCTCATCAATACCATCTTCGCTTCATTTCTGGCCACCGGCAGCGTATCGTGGCTGTATTATGCCGACAGGCTGATGGAATTCCCGACCGGATTACTCGGTGTGGCGCTGGGTACGATATTATTGCCCAGTCTGTCCAAACATTACTCCGACAACGATCCTGCGCAATATTCGCAACTGCTGGACTGGGGACTGAGGCTGACCCTATTGCTGGCGCTGCCGGCCGCCGCCGCGCTGGCGGTATTGGCGCTGCCGCTGATCAGCACGCTGTTTCTGTACGGTCATTTCAGCGTCCACGATCTGTGGATGACGCGGCAGGCGCTGATCGCGTATAGCCTGGGTTTATTGGGTCTGATCATGATCAAGATACTCGCTCCCGGATTTTATGCCCGGCAGAATATCAAAACTCCGGTTAAAATCGCCGTCATCACCCTGATCGCCACGCAATTAATGAATCTGCTGTTCGTCTGGAAACTGCAGCATGCCGGACTGGCTCTGGCGATTGGGCTCGGAGCATGCCTGAATGCAAGCCTGTTGCTATGGAAACTGCGCAGCAAGAACATTTACCAGCCCCAGCCCGGATGGTACGCATTCATGATTAAAATCGGCGTAGCAACTGCAGTCATGGCAGCATTGCTGGCATGGGGAACCGGTAGCGAGAACGACTGGCTGAAGTCCTATTTCGTTTTCCGTATCGCCCATCTGGGCGCCCTGGTCGCACTCGGCGCGGCATCGTATTTTGCGGTATTACGATTGCTGGGCATACGGCCCCGCCACTTTATCCGTCACACCGCCTGACCGGATCTGAGAAGCCGTCGCCAGAACTGGCTCCCACGGAATCGCAACACGATCCGTTTAAAACCGGATCGTCGTCGCAGTAGAGATCGGAAACACAATAGAAAAGACCAGGTTAAAGAATTTTTGCAGTTGCGCGACCGGAGCGTCCGACACGTAAACGACATCGCTATTCTTCAGAATAAAGGACTGGGCGATAAAAAAGCTCGCCGTATCCTTGAAATCGAAGCGATAAATAACCGGCACTTTTCCGTCCGGCGTAGTCAGCACCGGTTTGTTCGGCCACTTCAGAGCATTTCTGGCTTCGAAACGGAAAATGAACACGCCCTGCACGTCGGCGCGATTGTCGTCCAGACCGCCTGTACGTGCCAGACCTTGCGCCAAGCTGATACCCTGAGTTTCAAAATTGATTTCCTTGCTTTTGCCGGTCGCTCCGAGCGCATTGAAACTCAGAGGCTGATATAAAGCCGTCACCACATCTCCCGGATATAACGGTATGTTTTGTTCGGGATCGCGGATTATGTTATCGAGCGGCATGCTGTAATACTTATCGTTGCGGGTCAACTGTATCGTGACCTTGCCCACCGGTTGCCGCACCCCGCCGGCGGCCGCCAGCGCATCGAGCAAATGTTCGCCTGCGGCGGTCACCGGCATGCGCGTGCTCTTGGTGACTTCGCCGACGACGGTGACATTAGCGGAAGCATTGTTTGCGATGAGCACCATGGCGCGGGTCTTGCTGGTATTGTGCAACCGCTTGACGATTTCGGCCTCGACCTGTTGCGGCGTCTTGCCTGCCGCCTGAATTTCACCGGCAAACGGAACGTCGATTTTACCTTCATGATTGACCATCTGGTCCGGCAGCGTCGTAATGTGCGCACTCGATGGCAAACTGCGGGTTTTGGCATCGCTGGAGCCGAAAAGCGTCACAGGCGGAGCTTCCCAGATCGATACTTGTACCGTATCGCCTTTGCCTATGAACTGTTGTTCGGGCGCCTTCGTTCCCAGCGTTGCCGAAAAATCGCGGAGCTTCCTTTGCGCAAGCAATTGCTGGATTACGTTTTCATTGACATCGACAATCTCGATGCTCTTGGCGACCATAGCCTCGCTACCGCTATAATTGCTGTTGAATATCGCCGCACGACTGGGACCCGACGACGGAATAGCCCCGCAGCCGGCCAATGTCAAGACGCTTAAAGCTGTAATCAAATATTTGTTCATAACCAGGACTGTGTTGATCGTTCCGGGGTTAATTGGCACACCCTTTGGAATTATCACATACCTAAAGCCAAAATCCGAACGTTAATTTACCGTACTGGAACTGCCTCGTTTGCAAATTCGCCACATTCTTCTCCCGAAATCATGCGCCTGCCGAATTTTCCGCCTGGATTTTACGCAATCAATCTGGCTCTGGGGCAAACGCGGGGCTCAGACTTTCCGTCGAATTAATACTATAAAAATCAATCAATAAAATCCGATTCCGTTTTGCCGGCCATGCTGAAGCGGTATACTTCGGCCCTACTTTATCGATGCCGACTTTTTTTAGGCTGGACGGAGTCCGATTTATATGCGATTTTAGCACCCGGTTCCGCCAAATATTTTAAACGATGAACGAATATAACACGCTTGCTGCCGTAGACCTGGGTTCGAATAGTTTCAAACTGCAAGTGGCTCGTATAGTTGACAACCAGATTTACCCGCTCGACGCGCTGAAAGAACCGGTTCGGCTGACGGCGGGCATCGGTAACGACAAACGACTCGATGCCGAATCGCAAAACCGCGCCCTGACCTGCCTTGCGCGTTTCAGCGAACGCTTGCGCGGCTTGCCTCGCAGCGCGGTAAGATGCGTAGGGACCAGCGCATTGCGCGTCGCCGAAAATGCGCCGTCCTTTCTGCAACTGGCCGAAGAGGTATTGGGTTATCCCATAGAAATCATATCCGGACGCGAAGAAGCCCGATTGATTTATATCGGCGTAGCGCATAGTTTGCCTACCGCCACTCATCCGCGACTGATAATCGATATCGGCGGCGGTTCAACGGAATGCGTAGTCGGAACGGGCATGGTGCCCGAACTGATGGAAAGCCTGCAGGTAGGCTGCGTCAATTATACTCAGCAATTTTTCGGCGACGGACAGATCACCCGCAATAATTTACTGCAAGCCGAAATCGCCGCTCGCACCGAAGCGCAGACCATTGCCGCCCGATATGCGGGAAAATGGAATGAAGCCGTAGGCTCCAGCGGTACAGCCCGGGTCATCAGCGACGTACTGGTCCAGAACGGCTGGGCAAAGCAGGGCATCACCCGCAATGGACTGGCACAACTGCGTGAACAGATGGTAGCGGCAGGTCATCAAAACAGACTGGAATTTGCCGGCATGAAAGCCGATCGCAAACCGGTATTTGTCGGCGGCGTCGCGGTCATGAGCGGGATTTTTGCCGAATTCGGCATTACGGAAATGACCGTGGCGGACGGTGCCCTGCGCGAGGGGGTACTGTACGATCTGCTGGGCCGGTTTCATCATGACGATATGCGCGCCGCCACGGTGCAGCAATTCATGCGGCGCTATCATGTCGATGTCCGGCAGGCCCGGCGCGTCGCAGACATGGCGCTCTCTCTGTTCGGACAGGTAATCGGTGCGGACGAAATGAATGCGGAATTTCGATGCTATTTGCAATGGGCCGCGCAATTGCATGAAATCGGTTTATCGATCGCACATTCCGGCTATCATAAACACGGTGCTTACATCCTGGCGCATGCCGATATGCCCGGTTTTTCGCAAAAGGACCAGTCGTATATTGCAACGTTGGTCCGCACCCAGCGCGGAAGCCTGGAAAAATCGAATGACATCCCGGGTTTCTTGTTGCCGCTGGTACTGATTATGCGGCTGGCTGTATTGTTCTGCCGCAGTCGGCACGCCATACATCTACCGCACAGCCAATTTACCATGGGTCGGGAACAGGCCCGGCTCGAACTCACGCAAACCTGGCTGGAGGCGAATCCGCTCACGGCTGCGGCATTGGCCGACGAAAGCAAATCATGGAAACAAATCGGCTTTCTTTTCAGTCTGATTACAATAGCCGATTGACGATGCACTAATTCACTTAATATTCAAGCGAGATGACATGCCGAATAAACTAAGCATCAAGGTCTGGGATCTGCCGGTACGCCTGTTTCACTGGGGAGCGGTACTCTGCTTTTTCGTTTCCTGGGCCAGCGCCAGCCTGTTTGACGATACGATGGAAATCCATCTTTACTCGGGCTA
>JAJYPZ010000050.1 GCA_021794855.1 Pseudomonadota bacterium
CCTTATTCCGGCATTTGCCGCCAAAGCCGCTGCAATACATTGATCTGCTGGAGCATGACGCGCCTGCGCTGCACCGCGCCAATACCGAACTCGGACTGGCACTCTCCGACGATGAAATCGAGTATCTGCTCAACCATTTCAAACGCATGAACCGCAATCCTACCGATGTCGAACTGACGATGTTCGCCCAGGCCAACTCGGAACATTGCCGGCACAAGATATTTAATGCAAACTGGGTCATCAACGGCGAAGCGCAGTCGCATACGCTTTTCGGCATGATACGGGAAACGCATGCCCGCCATCCCGAAGGTACCATAGTCGCCTATTCGGATAATTCCTCAGTCATTGCCGGTGCCGAAACGCAGCGTTTTTATCCAGACAGAATGGGCCGTTACGCCTATCATCACCGGCTCACGCATATTCTGATGAAAGTGGAAACGCACAATCATCCCACCGCCATTTCGCCTTTTCCCGGCGCGGCGACCGGTTCCGGCGGAGAAATCCGCGACGAAGGCGCCACCGGCACAGGCTCCAAACCCAAAGCCGGATTATGCGGCTTCTCGGTATCGAATTTACGCATTCCCAATTTCCTGCAACCTTGGGAAAACAATCCAGACCAACTTCCCGATTACGGCAAACCCGGACGTATCGCTTCGGCTTTACAAATCATGATCGAAGGTCCGCTCGGCGCTGCCGCATTCAATAACGAATTCGGCCGACCCAATCTTGCCGGGTATTTCAGAAGTTTCGAAACACTTTGCGACGGTGATATGCGGGGCTATCACAAACCTATCATGCTGGCGGGCGGCGTAGGCAATATCGATGCCGATCAATGTCTTAAGAAATCTTTTGCACCCGGGACACTGCTCGTCCAACTGGGTGGACCAGGCATGCTTATCGGCCTGGGCGGCGGTGCCGCTTCCAGCATGGACACCGGCAGCAACGCCGAAAATCTCGATTTCGATTCGGTACAGCGCGGCAATCCCGAAATGCAGCGGCGCGCGCAGGAAGTGATAGACCGTTGTTGGCAAATGGGGCGGGATAACCCCATACTTTCCATCCATGATGTCGGCGCAGGAGGCATTTCTAATGCCTTTCCAGAACTGGTAGACGGTGCCGGACGAGGCGCGATTTTTCAACTGCGCGATGTCCCTCTGGAAGAAACCGGCATGTCGCCGCGAGAGATATGGTCGAATGAAGCGCAGGAACGCTATGTGCTCGCACTGGCTCCGGCTGATCTGGAATTGTTCCGCGGGCTTTGCGAACGAGAACGCTGCCCTTACGCCGTCGTCGGCGTAGCAACCGACGAACATCGCCTTACCGTTCAGGACAGCGTAATGTCCGATGATACGCCCGTCGATATGGACATGTCCGTACTGTTAGGCAAGCCGCCGCGCATGACGCGTATTGTCGAGCGCATCACCCGTCAATTGCCTGAGCTGGATTTGCAGGGTATAGATATTGCCGAAGCGGCAGTACGTGTATTACGTTTGCCCAGCGTCGCTTCCAAAGCCTTTTTAATCCATATCGGAGACCGGACGGTAGGCGGCTACACCGCTCGCGATCAACTGGTCGGTCCCTGGCAGGTTCCGGTTGCCGATGCTGCCGTCACGACCATGAGCCATACCGGTTACGAAGGCGAAGCGTTCGCCGTCGGCGAACGTACTCCTCTGGCGCTGATCGATGCCCCGGCGTCGGGACGCATGGCGATAGCGGAAGCATTGACCAATATCGCCGCAGCGCGCATCGATAAAATCGGCGACATCAAATTATCCGCCAACTGGATGGCAGCGGCAGGATTTCCCGGCGAGGACGCCGCCCTATTCGATACCGTAAAAGCCGTGGGTACAGAATTCTGCCCGTCGCTGGGAATCAGCATTCCGGTTGGCAAGGATTCCCTGTCCATGCGCAGCGCCTGGCAGGAAAACGGCGAAACCAGATCCGTAACAGCGCCGCTGTCACTGATTATTACTGCATTCGCACCAACTCCCGATGCTCGCCTGACCCTCACGCCCCAGCTTCGTACAGACCAGGGTGAAACCGATCTGATCCTGGTCGATCTGGGGCGCGGACGCAATCGGCTGGGCGGCTCTGCACTGGCGCAAGTCTATATGCAAACCGGCAACTGTTGTCCGGATGTCTATTCCGCAGAGCAGCTCAAAGCTTTTTTCGGCGTGATACAGGATCTGAATGCCCGGCAGTTATTGCTGGCATATCATGACCGCTCCGACGGGGGCTTATGGGCGACATTATGCGAAATGGCGTTCGCGGGACATTGCGGCATCAGCATCGATTGCGATGAATTGTGTCAGGATTTCAATGCCGCACCAGACGAAAACAATCAGGACGATGAAGAACCGTTGAGCATTTCCCTCCGCCCCGATCATCCCGATTATATTTTAGGCGTCCTGTTCAACGAGGAATGCGGAGCCGTAATCCAGGTGCGGCGATCCGACACCGCAGCAGTGTTGCAGACGTTCTTTGCTGCCGGATTACGCAGCGAAGTACACGTCATCGGTACGCCGAATCCGGACGGCCAGATCAGCATACGCCGCAACGGCAAATATTTGCTGAATTTCAGCCGTACCGAACTATATCGGGCATGGAACGAAACCAGTTACCACATTCAAAAACTGCGTGACAATCCCTACTGTGCGGAAAGCGAATTTGCCCACATTCAAGATGAAGCCGATCCGGGAAGATTCGTCAAGCTTAGCTTCGACCCCGAATTGAGCTGGACTATCGGCGGCAACAGACCGCGCATAGCCGTATTGCGCGAGCAGGGCGTCAATGGCGAAGTGGAAATGGCCGCCGCTTTCGATCGTGCGGGCTTTGAAGCCATAGACGTGCACATGAGCGACGTACTGACCGGCCGCACCAGTTTGCGGGATTTTCGCGGATTAGCCGCCTGCGGCGGTTTCTCCTACGGCGACGTGCTGGGAGCGGGCGAAGGCTGGGCCAAGTCGATACTTTTCAATCCGCGTGCGCGCGATGAATTCGAAGCTTTTTTTAACCGTAGCGACAGTTTTGCGCTCGGTATCTGCAACGGTTGCCAAATGATGAGCAATCTCAAGTCGATCATTCCCGGCGCCCGGTTCTGGCCCAAATTCACCCGCAATCTCTCGGAACAGTTCGAAGCGCGCTTCGTCATGGTTGAAGTGACCGACAACCCGTCCATATTGTTCGCCGATATGGCCGGCAGTCAGATGCCCATAGTCGTTGCGCACGGCGAAGGTTATGCCAATTTTGCCCAGACCGGCGATGCCAGCCGCGTGCATAGCGCTTTACGTTTTATCGATCATCGGGGCATGGCTACCGAGACGTACCCGCTAAACCCTAACGGTTCCGCCGGCGGCCTCACAGGCGTCACCAGCGAGGACGGCCGGTTTACGATCATGATGCCGCATCCGGAACGAGTTTTCCGCGCTATCCAGCAAAGCTGGCATCCAGACCGCACACAGGAAAACGGACCCTGGTTGCGGCTGTTTCAAAATGCACGTAAATGGGTACAATAAACGGCATGACTACCGACAAGACAATCCCGATCCGCCGCTTTTCTACCGCAGAGCTGGCGCAGCGCGATGCCGAAATGGGCGTTGACGACGCACGCTGGTATGAAGAAGATGAACTGGACGAACTGGAAACGCGCGACCCGCTACTGGCTGCCCGCATCGCACAGCGTCAGGCGAGGATCGAAAAGCTTAAACCGTATGCCGCTACCGGTGCCGCGCCGCCCTTAACCCGGGAAGCGCTGACCGACGTACTCGAAGAAGCCAGAGCCGTGCTATTGCGCGATGGAGGAGATCTGGAACTGGTCGAAATCTGCGATACCGTGGTGCGCGTCCGCCTCAAAGGCGCATGCGTCGGCTGCCCAAATTCGGTGCTCGATTTGAAAAATGTGGTGGAAAAAATCGTGCGTCGAACGTTTCCCCAGGTTACGGCCGTACAAAATGTCTACTGAACTATGCTATCAGGGCGTAACCTGTATTTTATCGGGGGTTGCAACAACTATCGGCGGCTGAGGCTGATGCGAGAGCAACCATTTTTGTTTTACCGCCAATTGTTTTTTAGGCGGCAAACGTTTTAATTTAAGGTAATTCTTCCGGGCCAGCTCTCTTTGCTGCCAGGTCAGCGAACTCCAGGCCGTCAAACGCTTCTGGAAACGTTTTTGCTGCTCCGGTTTCAGCTTCGGATATTTCGCCGCGACAGCGAGCAATCTTTTGCGTTGCAGATCGGTCATGCCTGGCCATTTGGCTTTTACCGGCGCCAGAATCGCTTGCTGGGTGGGCGACAAGCCGTCCCATGCCGGTTCGGCAGACCAGACCGGTGATGCCAGGCATAACAGACACGTCAGCGCTGTCAGTATGCGGAAGAATTGCTGACCCATTTGCTCAGATGTCCATCAAGATAAGCGTTGACAGGTAGATCGCCGGTTAACAATTCGGTATCTACACTTGCTGTATTATCGTCTTTTCCGTTGCCGCCCGATTGCCAGACCGCCGTCCCGCCGCCCAACGCCAGTACCAGCAGCATGCCCGCCAATCCGAGTCGGTGCTGCCGCACCCAGTCCGTCCAGGTCAGGCCATGTCCCGAGCTGTAGGAATGAGCATAAATGCTGTGTGTCGCAAGAGCGCAGGCCTGCTCGCGGGCCAGCCGAAGTTGCTCTGTAATTTCCGGGCGCAACAAAGGCAAACTGTCGTCAAGCACAGCTATCATTTCCTTTGCGTAAGCATCCTCATTCATTTTTTATTCCTTTATCCTGCAACAGCTCGGCAAGCGCGCGCACGGCACGAGAGCAATGCGTTTTGACGCTACCTTCCGAGCATCCCATTGCTGTCGCTGTTTCTGCAATATCCATTTCCTCCCAATAACGCAGCAGGAAGGCTTCCCGTTGACGCGCGGGCAACTTTTCTATCGCATTTTCTATAAGAGCAAGATTCTTGCCAGTAGCGAGCTGATTATAAGGATTATCTTTTTCTTCGGTCGGCTGTACATATTCCTGCCCTTCCTCATCGTTATCGTCGCGTCCGGACGTAAAGAAAGACAACGCGGATACCCAAAAGTTGCGAACCTTCTGACGACGGTAATAATCGCGTATTGTATTTTGCAGTATTCGCTGAAATAAGAGAGGAAACTCGGCCGCAGGTGCGTCAGCGTATTTTTCCGCAAGCTTCATCATGGAATCCTGTACTATGTCGAGGGCGGCCTGTTCGTCGCGCACGGCAAAAGCCGCCTGCCGGTACGCCCTGCGTTCTACCTCCGCCAAAAAGCGGGACAGCTCGTCGGCACTAGGCACAGGTTTCCTTCCATCCGGGGACGATCGAGCACGACCGGAACTGTTCAGTTCGGCCCCTATCGGCGCAACGCTCTCCGGAACGACAGACCGTATTCCGCCAACGAATGCCATATCCGGCTGAACATGGCAAATCGAACAAAATTATTTTTTCAAACAAATGGATATCCAGGATTATTAATGTATTTTCATGCCCATAAAGGCTAATGGATTGATATTTTTAGCCAAAGTTACGCCTAAATGTTTGGCAAAACGATCGGCAAACCCCTCCTGCGGCGTAAAATCGACAATTTTCCTGGCGTGTATGATTTCGCGCGCCACGTAATCCGTACTACCCAGGCCGTCAGCCAAACCAAGCTTGATGCTTTGCGCTCCGGTCCAGACCAGTCCGCTGAACATAACGGGCGTTTCTTTCAAACGGCTGCCGCGCCCTTCTCGAACCGCCTGAATAAACTGCTGATGGATCTGGTCCAGCATTTGCTTGGCGTAAGCCACCTGTTGAGGATTAGCCGGCGAAAACGGATCGAGGAAGCCCTTGTTGGCGCCTGCCGTCAATAAACGCCGCTCTACGCCCAGCTTATCCATGGTTCCGGTAAATCCGAAGCCGTCCATCAGTACCCCTATCGATCCGACCAGACTGGCTTTATCGACATAAATCCGGTCAGCCGCCGCAGCAACGTAATAACCGCCTGAAGCGCAAATATCGTCGACTACAACATACAGCGGAATTTTCGGATATTTCAAGCGCAACCGTTTCATTTCATCGTAAATCTGGCCGGCCTGGACCGGACTGCCGCCGGGGCTGTTGATGCGCAGGATTACTCCTTGCGTATCCTTGTCCTTGAACGCATCGTCCAGACCGCCGATAATCTGGTCGGCGCTGACGTCATTAGGCCCTATGGTTCCTTTTAATTCGACCAGCGCAGTATGTTTGCCGTGCAGATCGAGATTATTCGCGCCGTTCCAGGTCAATATCCCATACAGCAAAGCGCCTAACAGCAGCAAACTCAAAAGCTTGAAAAAAATTCTCCAGCGCCGCGCCGCTCTTTGCTCCCTCACGGCAGCGAGTGCGACTTTTTCCAGAATTTCACGTTCCCAGTTACCCGGTTTTTCCGATTCAGACATGTATTTTCCTTTAAGGGTGCTGGCAAAGCATTAGTATAAACTCATGCGTGCGCATTTAACCATTGCGATAATCCAACAAAATCATCAGCTATGAATAAAGGGGAGAATTCCCGCAAGCTTTCCTTGGTGTGCGCGCCATAGCCGGCTCCTATACTGGCTACGCCTGCGTTTTTCGCCATGAGCAGATCGTGACTGGTGTCGCCGATCATCAGCGTGCGCCCGGCCGGTACGCCGAATGCTTCCATCAACTCGAATATCATGGCGGGATCAGGTTTGGAGAGGCTTTCATCGGCGCATCGCGTCGCATGAAAATACGGACGCAGACGACTTGCATCCAGCGCCCGCTCCAGACCCGCACGGTTTTTTCCGGTCGCTACGGTCATGGTATGTCCGGCCTGATGCAACCTCGGGATGGCGGCAGACACGCCATCAAACAAGGTCAGCAGGCTGTCCTCGCGCAAAAAATGATAGCGGTAACGCTCGATTAAACGCGGATACTCATCAGTCGGCAAATCCGGCAGCAATTCGGCAATCGCATTAGTCAGTCCCAATCCGATAATATGACTGGCCTCCTGCTGGGTAGGCACCGGCAAATCCAGATCGGCGCAGGCCTTGCGTATCGATCCGGCAATCGCAGCCGTCGAATCCATCAAGGTACCGTCCCAATCGAAAATCAATAAATCAAACTGTCTGGGCATGGGGCAATCGCTCGATAAAATTATGCAATTCGTCGGGTAGCGGCACTTCTACCACGATCGGTTGTTGAGTCAGCGGATGGGCGAACTCTACGCGCCAGGCATGTAAAAACATCCGCTTCAGGCCCTGTTTGGCCGCCTCGCGGTTGCGGGCAAAATCGCCGTATTTGTCATCGCCGGCAATCGGGAAACCCGAATGGGCAAGATGCACCCGGATCTGATGCGTGCGCCCGGTCTTTAATTCCGCTTCCAGCAAGGAATA
>JAJYPZ010000051.1 GCA_021794855.1 Pseudomonadota bacterium
ATCCCGCTGAATTATTGCGCGTAGACTAATCTACAAGAGCAACTGTCCAAGATGGACCTCCAACTAATAATGACCCGCAGATAATACTCCAGTATGCCGTTTCTGTCAATCGTCCGGATGTGTTGCATTAAGCGACATACACATTTTTTGATTGACGCTCGATTGACGTCAACATACACTTAAATGTCACTCGTTCGTCCCGTAACGCCGACGCGGCGATATCGCGATGACATCCATTCATGAAGAAGGCCGGAATCGCTATGCAATCCGAACTTCGACGCAATGAGGATAGTAAATGACACCCCTTTTTTCTCCCTGCATGCTGGGCGAGTTGACATTAAAAAACCGTATCGTCATCGCTCCGATGTGCCAGTATTCGGCACAAAACGGCAACGCTACCGACTGGCATACGATCCACCTGGGCCAGCTCGCATTATCCGGCGCAGCATTACTGATTCTCGAAGCCACCGCAGTAGAAGCCGCCGGCAGAATATCGCCCGACGATCTCGGATTATGGTCGGATTCGAACGAACAGGCGCTGAAAAAAGTGCTAGACGCGATACGTCCCTACTCTCCGATTCCTTTTGCCATCCAGCTCGCACATGCAGGCCGTAAAGCCTCCTGCGCAAAACCCTGGGAAGGAGGCCATCAACTTCCTCCCGCCGCGGGCGGATGGCAGACCGTCGCGCCCTCGGCTTTGGCCTATCTTCCCGGCAACTCTGCCCCCGAACCTCTCAATACCGATGGACTGCAGAATATAGTTCAAGCTTTTGTACTGGCCGCTCAGCGTGCGCACCGCATCGGCATACAAGCGATCGAAATACACGCCGCGCACGGATATCTTCTGCACCAGTTTCTTTCGCCGCTATCTAACAATCGCAATGATCAATACGGTGGTTCGCTGGAAAACCGCATGCGCTTCCCGCTCGCCGTATTTGATGCGGTACGGGCCGCCATTCCCGCAGAAATCCCGGTAGGCGTACGTATTTCGGCCACCGACTGGGTGAGCGGAGGATGGGATGTCGACCAGAGCGTCGTGTTGTCGCATGCCTTGCGTGAACATGGTTGCGCTTACATACACGTTTCCAGCGGTGGCCTGTCGCCCGATCAGAAAATTACTGTGGTGCCGGGCTATCAGGTTCCTTTTGCTGCAAAAATCCGCACCGAAACCGGAATGCCGGTAATGGCGGTAGGATTGATCACCGAGCCCGATCAGGCGGAAGCGATTATTGCCGAAAATCAGGCCGACATGGTGTCGCTGGCGCGAGGAATGCTCTACGATCCCCGCTGGCCCTGGCATGCCGCGGCGAAACTAGGCGCTGAAGTCGATGCGCCGCCGCAATACTGGCGCTCGCAGCCGCATGGTTTGAAAACACTGTTCGGAGCAGAAGCGGCAGGTAGAACCTGAACGAGGGCGTATGAATTTCGCCTTCATCCGCCTCAGTCTCCGGCCACGGTCATTTCCGCAATAAGAATGGAACCGGTCTGTTTGGAGCCGCGTGTTTCGGTATCCGTTCCTATGGCGATGATATTTTTATACATCTGCCGCAAATTGCCGGCAATAGTAATTTCTTCTACCGGGTATTGCAATTCGCCGTTTTCCACCCAGAACCCTGCTGCACCGCGCGAATAATCGCCCGTCACCATATTGATGCCGTGACCGAGCAATTCGGTTACCAGTACGCCTGTACCCATTTTTTTCAGCAATCCGGCAAAATCTTCGCCGCTATTGCTGACGAGCAGATTATGATTGCCGCCGGCATTGCCTGTCGTTTGCATGCCGAGTTTGCGTGCGCTGTAGGTCGACAAAAAATAGCCTTGCAATATGCCGTCGCGGATCACTTCGCGGTCGACCGTTGCGACGCCTTCATTATCGAAAGGGCTGCTGGCCAGACCGCGCAGCAAATGCGGGCGCTCGCTGATGGCGACCCATTCCGGAAAAATGGTTTGCCCCATGCTATCGAGCAAAAATGAGGATTTCCGGTACAAACTACCGCCGCTGACCGCCGATACGAAATGCGACAGCAGTCCGGTCGCAACTGGCGCTTCGAATAATACCGGAACCTGACAGGTTTTGACCTTGCGGGCATTCAGGCGGCGCGCCGTGCGTTGCCCCGCAAGCCGGCCGACTTCTTCAGCCGGCAACAGATCGGTTGACCGCCGGGCGGTGCTATACCAGTAATCACGTTGCATACCCTGCTCCGATTCGGCGATCACGGCGCAGCTCAAGCCTTGCCGCGACGTAGGATAACCGGCCAGAAAGCCCAGGCTGTTGCCGTAAACGAACAGCGAATTTTGCGTGTTGACGCTGGCTCCTTCGGAATTATTGATGCGGCTGTCTGCCGCCAGGGCGGCAGCTTCGCACGTGCCCGCCATCGCGATCGCTTCGTCTATGGTTTGGGTCCACGGATAAAACAGATCGAGTTCCGGCAAATGTTTGGCGAGCCGGTCGGCATCGGGCAAACCGGAAAAGCTGTCCTCTGCGGTAAAACGGGCGATAGCCAGCGCCTTGTCTACCGTATCGATCAGAGCCTGACGGGTAAAATCCGAGGTGGACGCGTTACCGCGACGCTGGCCGAGATACACCGATACCGAAATCCCCTTGTCCCGATTATATTCTATGGTCTCGACTTCGCCTTTGCGCACCGTGACCGACTGCCCCATGCCTTCGGACGCCTCTGCCGCACAAGCTGTAGCGCCCTGCGTTTTGGCATAATCCAACATTTGCTCCACCAGGGACTGCAATGCGCTTTGACTATGACTAAATTGATCAGACACGAAAACTCCAGACTAAGAAAGACTAAAAAACGTTATCATAGCAACATTTAGTACACCTAGCGCATCATGGCACAAATTGAAACTGAAACCGAAGTCCCCGACGTAAGCAAAAGCGAAATCAAACGCCAGATGACGGCGTTGCAAAAACTGGGTGAAGAATTGATCGGTTTGTCCAAAGACAAACTGGACAAACTCAATCTTCCGGAAAACCTGCGCGACGCTGTGGATCAGGCCAAGCGAATTACTGCGCACGGCGGCCTGCGCCGGCAGATGCAGTACATAGGCCGGTTGATGCGCATCATCGACGCGCAGCCTATCGCCGCGCAACTGGAACAATGGCGCAGCCGGCACAGCGATGAAAACGCCGCATTCCACCGCATGGAACACTGGCGCAATCGCCTGATCGAAAACGATACCAGCATTACCGAATTCATCGACGAATATCCCGATACCGATCCGCAACAATTACGAACGCTGATTCGGAACTGTCGCCGCGAGGCCGAATTGCAGCAGGCACCGAAAAGCAATCGGGCACTGTTCAAGCTGATACGCGCCGTCATCGAGGCCCATAACGGCATCAACCATCCCGATCACGACGAAGACGCCGAAATCTAGGCAACGGAATTTTTTAAACAGGCGGATTTTGAATGCCGGCTTCGTCTCATGCTAATATCCCGGCAAAGGCGAAGGCGGATAACAATCGATAAAAACGGCTTTCGCAAATGGCTAGCTATCTTTAAATATTACTTTAAACAAGGGAAAACTCACGGTGACTCCAACGTTATATCCCGTAATTCTGTCAGGCGGTTCCGGTACGCGGCTGTGGCCTTTATCGCGCGCGGCCCTACCCAAACAACTGCTGGCCCTGCTGACGGATCATTCCCTGTTTCAGGAGACGGTGAAACGCGTAGTCGATATCGCTAAAATAGCGCCGCCGCTGGTCGTTTGCAATCAGGAACACCGTTTCATGATAGCCGAGCAGTTACGGACACTGAAAGTGGAGCCGACGGCCATATTGCTGGAGCCGGTCGGTCGCAACACCGCGCCTGCGATTGCCCTGGCCGCCCTGACCATCAGCCGGATAGACCCGGACGCCTTGATGCTGGTTCTGCCCGCCGACCATTTGATCCGCAATCAGCAGGCATTTCACGCTGCAGTCGCCAAGGCGGTAGAAGTCGCCGGACAAGGCTATCTCACCACGTTCGGCATTCCCGCCGTCTCCCCCGACACCGGTTTCGGCTATATCCATCAAGACGATACGCTGCCTGGATTTACGGATGTTTACGCCGTCCGCCAGTTCGTCGAAAAACCGGACTCCGCGACCGCTGCCGGCTACGTCGCCAGCGGCGAATATTTCTGGAACAGCGGCATGTTTTTATTCGCGGCAACGACGCTGCTCGATGAAATGCGCGCTTTGCGGCCCGATATTCTGGCTGCCTGCGAGCTGGCGCTGGATCAGGCGCATAACGATCTGGATTTCGTCCGTCTCGATACGGCGGCATTTACCGCCTGTCCGTCCGAATCGATCGATTATGCGGTCATGGAACATACGGCAAAGGCCGCAGTCGTGCCGGCCGATATGGGATGGAACGATATCGGCGCCTGGGATTCCCTGTGGGAAGTCAGCGAAAAAGACACGGCGCACAACGCGACGCGCGGCGACGTAATGGTAGAAGACGCCCATCACAATCTGATACGCGCCGAATCCCGTCTGGTCGTCGCATTGGGCGTAGACAATCTCATCGTGATAGAAACCCCCGATGCCGTTCTGGTCGCCCGCAAAGACAAAGCGCAGGCAGTAAAACGCATCGTCGACAATCTCAAGGCGCAGAAACGCAACGAACATCTGTATCACGACCGGGTATACCGGCCCTGGGGCTGGTACGAAGGCATCGATGCCGGCGACCGGTTTCAGGTCAAACGCATCATGGTAAACCCGGGCGCGAAACTGTCGCTGCAAATGCATCACCACCGGGCGGAACATTGGGTAGTCGTGTCGGGCACCGCGATGGTGGTTCGCGGCGACGAAAAAATCATGCTGTGCGAAAACCAGTCGACCTATATCCCGCTGGGCAGCAAACATCGCCTGGAAAATCCCGGCAAAGTCCCTTTGCACCTGATCGAAGTTCAGTCCGGCACCTATCTGGGCGAAGACGATATCGTACGCTACGAGGATATCTATCAGCGGGATTAGGCAGGAATATACGCAGGGGCCAGCTGCCACGTCGTCTGGGGAAGCTTGATTGCCGCAAACGATAGATCCTGTACGGGCCGAAACACCTTACCTGCCAAACACTACTTCGAACGCGGCAATTTAAGGTAAAATCAGCTCTTTACGTATTCAGGCCCTGTTTTTTCATTCATGCGTATCACTCACGGCTTACATCCCGGAATCGCGCATGCCAGCGCTGTAACAGTAGGCAATTTCGACGGATTGCACCTCGGACACCAAACCATGCTCAGTCAATTGGTTAGCACTGCCCGCGAGCGCGATTTGACGTCTTGCGCGGTTACCTTCGAGCCCCACCCGCGCGAATTTTTTAATCCGGACAATGCGCCTGCACGACTTTCCAGTTTGCGCGACAAACTCGAAAGCATGCACAGTATGGGTATCGAGCATGTGCATATCTGCAATTTCAATCGAACGCTCGCAGAGATGCCGGCAACGCGCTTCATCGACCAAATTCTGCTGGACGGTTTGCGTATGGAATATTTGCTTATCGGCGACGATTTTCGTTTCGGCGCTCAACGCGGCGGCGATTTTGCATTGCTGCAAAAGCAAAGTGCCGCCCGGGGCTACGCGCTGGAGGCAATGCATAGCGTAACTACCGACGGTTTGCGCATTTCGAGCACCGCAGTGCGCGAAGCACTGGCGAACGGCCGCTTCGATACGGCGCAACGTTTGCTCGGCCGCCCTTACCAGATATGCGGCCGCGTGATCCACGGCGAAAACTCGGCCGTACGCTCGGCTTCCCTACCGCCAATATTTCCATCCGGCATGATAATTTACCTCTGTCCGGGGTGTTTATCGTTCAGGTACGCGGTTTAGGCGCCGAACCGCTGCCCGCTGTCGCCAGCCTGGGAATACGCCCTACCGTCAATCCATCCGCGCACCCTTTGCTCGAAATCCATTTGTTAAATTTCAGCGATGAGATATACGGCCGTATCCTGCGGGTGGATTTTCTTGCTAAACTGCGAGATGAGGAAAAATACCCTACCCTTAGCGCGTTAACGCAGCAAATTCAGCGCGATGTGGCTTGCGCGCACGACTATTTTAATCACTCACCTTCTGTTTGAACTCATGTCCGATTACAAAAATACGCTAAATTTACCCGATACGCCGTTTCCCATGCGCGGGGATCTGGCCAAACGCGAACCGGCACAACTGGCGCTATGGGAAAAGCAGAATCGCTACCGGCAAATCCGCCAAGCGACGCTAGGCCGGCCGAAATTCATCCTGCATGACGGACCGCCGTATGCCAACGGCGATATTCATATCGGTCACGCGGTGAACAAAATTCTCAAAGACATCATCGTCAAGAGCAAAACCCTCTCCGGTTTCGATGCGCCGTACGTGCCGGGCTGGGACTGCCACGGACTGCCGATAGAGCTGCAAGTGGAAAAACAGCACGGCAAAGCCATTCCCGCCGCTCAATTCCGCGAACTGTGCCGCGACTACGCCGCCAGTCAGATAGAACGGCAAAAAGCGGATTTTATTCGCCTGGGCGTGCTGGGCGACTGGGATCATCCTTACCGCACCATGGATTTCGGCTTCGAAGCCGGCATTATGCGCACGCTGGGGCAAATCCTGTCGCAGGGCTATTTGTATCAGGGCGCGAAACCGGTGCACTGGTGCATGGATTGCGGCTCGGCGCTGGCGGAAGCCGAAGTGGAATACGAAGACAAAACTTCCATCGCCATCGACGTCGCGTTTGCCGTCGCCGAACCGGCGGCTCTGGCAACGAAACTGGGTTTACAGCAATGCTCCGAACCGATTTTTGCCGTGATCTGGACCACCACGCCGTGGACCTTGCCGGCCAATCAGGCGGTGGCGGTGCATCCGGAATTCATCTACGATCTGGTGCTGACGCCCAAAGGCATACTGATCCTGGCACGCGATCTGGCCGAATCCGCCATCCGGCGCTACGGCTACGAATCGGTCGAAGTCATCGGGCAATGCACGGGGCGGAGCCTGGAGCATACTCTGTTACGCCATCCGTTCCTCGATCGCAGCGTTCCGGTCATCTGCGGCGAACATGTCACCGATGCCGCCGGCACCGGGCTGGTTCATACTGCGCCGGCGCACGGCGTCGACGACTACCAGATCGGCTTGAAATATAGCCTGCCGGTGGACAACCCGGTCGGCGACGACGGTAAATTTTTCCCCGGCATCCCTTTTGTCGGCGGTCAAAGCGTGTGGGGCGGCAATAAAACAGTGATTCAATTACTGACCGACCACGAAGTGCTGCTGGCCGACAGCAAATTGCTGCACAGCTATCCGCATTGCTGGCGACACAAAACGCCGATCATTTTTCGCGCTACGCATCAATGGTTTATCGGCATGGATCGCACCGATG